>NZ_JAHHPO010000763.1 GCF_024606365.1 Endozoicomonas sp. ONNA2 | reverse complement strand
ATGAACTGGACAGGTAGCTAAGTTAAGTTTTCTGGCTGTAACATGCCCCTTCAGGAGGACGTCATGACAGCAAAAAGAAAACGACACAAGCCCGAGTTTAAGGCGAAAGTAGCACTGGAAGCCTACAAGGGGGATAAGACCATAAACCAGCTAGCCAGCGAACATGAAGTGGCAGCTGTTCAGGTTAGTCAGTGGAAGCGGCAGCTACTCCAGGGGGTTCCAGAGGTCTTTGGTAGAACACGGCCTGAGGTCGATCCAGATGCGCTCACAGCGCCACTGTACCAAGAGATCGGACGGCTCAAAATGGAGCTGGACTGGTTGAAAAAAAAATCTGGCAATGTCCATTGACGATAAGCGGAGGTGCATAGAGCCGAACCACCCAGAAATTAGTATTCAGCAGCAATGTGAGCTGATCGGGTTGAACAGGTCGAGTTGGTATTATCAAGCTAGTCCTGCCCAGGAAAGCAATGAGAATCTGCACATCATGCGCTTGATTGATGAGCAGTACACACGTACGCCATTTTACGGCAGTCGCAAGATAACTGCATGGCTCAATAATCAAGGCCATCCAGTCAATAGAAAGCGGATACAGCGGCTCATGAGGCTGATGGGAATACAGGGCATAGCACCAAGGCCAGGCACCAGTCTGAGGAACAAGGAGCATAAGGTTTATCCATACCTGCTTCGGGGTTTTGAGATTGTAAAGCCTAATCAGGTGTGGAGTACTGACATCACGTACTGCCCGATGCCCCAAGGGTTTATGTATCTGGTTGCCATTATTGACTGGTATAGCCGTTACGTGGTCAGCTGGGAGCTGTCGAACACACTGGATGCAGACTTTTGTATCCATGCGTTAAATCGAGCTCTGGAGAACGGTGAACCTGAAATATTCAATACAGATCAAGGCTGCCAGTTTACCAGTCATGATTTTCTAGCTCCCCTGCATGATCGGGATATCAGTATCAGTATGGATGGAAAAGGCCGGGCTTTGGATAACATTTTTGTGGAACGGCTCTGGCGTTCTGTAAAGTATGAATGGCTGTATACGCATGAGTTTCAGACTGTTCCTGAACTCTATGCAGGACTGGATGAATACTTTGAG
>NZ_JAHHPO010000762.1 GCF_024606365.1 Endozoicomonas sp. ONNA2 | reverse complement strand
GTGCTTGTAGCCCTTGGAAATCAAGGGTCAATATGGTTTCAACGAATAGTTACGTACCGGCCTGCCCGTTCGCCACCGGTTCGCCACGGTTATTGATGTATTCAAATTCGTCCAGTTCCTGGTACACAGGGCTGTCACAGGGGGTGTGGTGCAGGCCAGGGGCAGGTTCAGTGTCCGCCATGAGACTTGCCGGGTTCTCTTGTTTGAATACTAATTGTTGGTAACGGTTTTCAAAGGAAGGATGCCGTAATACCCTGTTCCCCGGCCCGAACAAAGGCTGGTAATGGTCCAGGGGAGAAGTAGACCGTGGTCTTATGTTCTCCTGCCGGACTGATGACAGCAGGAAATGGTCCTGATGGGTACACAGCTGTCTATTATTCCGTGGTTGGCCGCCGCGCATGGGTTGGTTACGGCCAGCATTAGTGGATGACCTGTGGCGGTAATAGCGGCAGGCGATCACACCAATAACACCGACCAGCACAACAATGACTGTACCCAGGGCGATAAAGGCTTTAGTGGTAGCATTCAGCCATGGCACTGGCGGTGTTGATGTGGCGGCAGAATTCAGGCTGGACAGGGTCGTGTTTGTTACCGTGGCCGTAGCTGTTGGGGGCGTGGACGTGGCAACCCGGTCCGGTCTGGAAAAGGTCGCGCCTGGTTCCGTGACCACTGTCTTTGGGATTGGGCACGTTGGCCGAGCATTACTACAGTGATCAAAACCATAATTAACCATCCGACACTTTGGCGTTATCAGCCCGGGGGCAATATTTGCACAGGGTCTGTAACTTTCTTTTCGCCAAGTCTCGCACCCATTGCCTGCGAGGTTGAGGTTTCGTCCGTTTTTAACACGGACGTTACAAATAACTTGGTCCGTTCCTCCCGAGATAGCCGCTTTGCCACGTGGACTGGTAACGTTGCTTGCCATTACCCTGGTCCCGGCGATGATGAATTCAGATCCTTCATAGACAAATCCTGCGCCAATACCTGCCTCGGCTTCTGTTCCATTGTTGCTGACAAGACAGTTCCTTGCGATTGTGTTGGCAATTGTTCCTGTTCCTCTATGTTCTCCTGCACCAATACCGGCATCAGCCTGATTGCCTGAGGTTTCAACCCTGCATTTCATTGCAGTCGTGTGGTGAACATTTCCATTCGAATTGTTCCCTGCTCCTATACCGGCATCTGCATCTTTTTTGGTGGTTTTCACAGTGCAGTTCAACGCTGTCGTGTGGCTAACAGTACCTTCCTGCGATTCTCCGGCCCCAATTCCAGCATCAGCCTGGACGCCCGAGGTTTTAACCCTGCAGTTTATTGCAGTGGTGTTGGTAACATATCCTTGAACATTACATCCTGCTCCAATACCAGCGTCCGAACCAACATCTGGATCGTTGTCAGTGGTTGTCACTGTGCAGTTACACGCAGTTGTGTGGGTAACATTTCCACCATCTGATCTTCCTGCACCAATACCGGCGGCACCGGCATTTTTGCTACTTTCCTTTATTTCAACACGACAGTCTGTTGCAACCGTGTTGGTCACACTGCCTCCAGACAGATATCCCGCACCAATACCGGCAATACTGGAAGCTATCACCTCGCATTTTTCTGCCGTTATGCGGGCAACAGTCCCATTGCCAGTAACACGGCCAACGCCAATAGCAGCAATATCACCTGTCGTGTTAATTTGAGCGCATTCAGCATGAATGTTTTTGACCATGGCGTTGCCTGACATTTCACAGGCGGCTACCCCGGCCGTATCATCTGACTTTATGTTGGCTTTCATAAAGCGCAGGTTAGTGATACTGCCATTACCGGTCAGGTTGTGTACCAGGCAGCGGGGGAGGTTGCTGATGGTATGATTATCACCGTTCAAATGGCCGGTAAATCCGTGGGTTTTATTGCCAATGGAGCGTTTTAATTGGCTAGCGTCAATATCCTCCGTAAGCCGATAGGTTTTGTGGCATGGGTAGGTCGCATCGTGGCAAATCTTGTCCAGGGTCCTGGCCATTACATTGATCCCGGAGTCAGACACGGATGCTGACGACGCGCCGACCACGGATAGGCCGACCAGGGCCCCCAGTGCCAGGGCGGTGTCTGGCAACTGGCCAGTTTGCCGGGTTGTGGTGCGGAGTCTATTGGGCTGTGGTCGTGGGTTTTGTGAGGTTTCCCCGTTTTTTTCTTTGGTATTTTTCCCAGTCACATCCAGTGTGTTTTCTCTGTGAGTGCCAGGCAGCATCCACGCGGCGCAATCATTGAACTGGTCATTGGCAAACCGGCCAACAACCGAGAGGCTGGCAAGATAGCCCAGCAGGTTATTGATTTCCGCAGGCAGGTTGGTATAGGCGGCTACTACCCGTGTTGCCAGTGCGGTAGCCTGCAGGAGGTGGCTGACAGGGCCATGAGCATCATTGCCAGCAGCCGACACGGCAATATCCGGCGATGGTGATCGGGGGTTGGCTGGCTCATAGAAGGGATTAATCGTCCGAACCAATTCACTGCCCAATCGGATCACGTACAATCCATGCCATTGGCCTTCGTCAGGCGGTGTTGTTGCAGGTTGTGGGTCGATGGCAATGTCTGCCGGATTTATGCCTGATTGCCGTATCAAAATCAATACCTCATGATCTCGTCATCGGGGCTCGCGTGCTACCCATGGATTATCGTCAGATATTTGACCATGGTCAGGTTCTTTGCCAGCGTTGGTCGTGGGGCTGCTGCCACCTCTTGCCATGTCCGCCGGTGGGACCACGGCCGGTTCATCATGGCTATGGTCAGAGTCAGTCTCCTTGGTCAGTACCTGGTATATAGGGCTGAGAGGACGTTCTTGACTGGAGATAGGTCCATTGTCTGTGTTCGCCACGGGGTTGGCAGCCACTGTTGCTGAAACGGCCTGCCCGTTTGCCACCGGTTCGCCATGGTGATCGGTGCATTCATGCTCCTCCAGTTCCTGGTACAGATGGCTTTCAGGGGACGAGTGTTGCACAGGGGCATTGTCAGTGCCCATCATTGGATTGCGGCCCCCTGCTGCCGCGTTTCCTTGTCTGAATAGTAACTGTTGGTAACGGCTCTGGGGGGGAGCAGGCAGCGATCGTGTGTTCCCCCGATTGAATATCAACGGTTGGTAATGGTCCCGGGCAGGCTGCAGTCTCATGTCCGCCTGCCTGGCCACCCGGTGGCGGTCCTGAGGAGGAGCACCCCGCTGTCTCCCGGACCGTGGTTGGTCGCCGGGCATGGGTGCGTTACGACCAGCATTAGCGGATGACTTGTGTCTGTAATAGCAGCAGATGACCACGGCCAAACCGACCAGCACAAAAATGACCGTGGCCATGACGATAAAGACTTTAGTGTTACCATTTAGCGATGCCAGCGTCCCCGGGGTTGTGGGCGTTGACAGGCGGGAGGTAATATTTGCACAGAGATCATTGCCCAGCCAGGACTTGCAGTCCCGCCGCCAGGACTCACACCCCTGGACGCTGCCTTTTTGATCGCCATTAATAGAGACATTACACATAACCGGGTTTTTCTCTCCCGAGATAGTCGCAGAGGCTCGTTCAGTTCTGACGGTGCTATGAATCGCCCGGGTGTTGGCGACACTGGTTTCATAGAAGTATCCTGCGCCAATACTAGCGCTTGCACCTTCTTCTGTGGTGCTGACAAGACAGTTCGCTGCGATGGTGTTGGTCACTTCTCCTCCTTCATGTTTTCCTGCACCAATACCGGCATAAGCCAGCTTTCCTGAGGTTTTAACCTTGCAGTTTATCGCAATCGTGTCGGTAACTGTGCCTATAGCATTTTCTCCCACCCCAATACCAGCATCTGCGTTATCTTTGGTGGTTGTCACAGTACAGTTCACCGCAGTTGTCCCGGTAACAGTTCCTCTATCCTGATAACCTACACCAATACCGGCATTTGCATAATTTACAGTTGTTGCAACAGCACAGTGCGCCGCATTTGTGTTGATAACGACTCCATCAGTTGACATTCCTGCACCAATACCGGCATTTGTGCTTACTCCCTTTGTTTCAACCTTACAGTATCTTGCCGTCGTGTCGGTAACAGAGCCTTTATTCAGATATCCCGCACCAATACCCGCAGCAGCAAGTTCACCGAGAGCTTCCACTGTGCAGTTAATCGCATGTATGTTGGTGACCTTTCCACCTTCAACATGGCCCACGCCGATAGCAGTAGCAATATTATTACCTTTGTTTTTAATGTGAGCATGTTCAGTCTGAATGTTACTGACCCAGGCCTCGTCAGCCATTTCACAGGCCACTACCCCGGCCGCTATCAAGGTATTTGAATTTATATTCTCTTTAGAGATATTGGCTTTAATAAAGCGCAGGTTAAAGATATGGCCATTACCGGCCAGATTTCCTGCCAGGCAGTCGCGGAGGTTGTTAATGCTATGATTCCGGCCATCCAACTGACCTTTGAATGGCTGGCTTTTAGTCCCAATGGGCCGGTCCAATTGGCTACCGTCGATATCCTTTATCAGCCGATAATTTTTGCTGCATGAATCCTTATTACGGCAAATATTGCCCAGGAACGTGGCGTTTGCCACATCATGCCAACGGGCAGAATCAGAGGCCGATGATGCACCGACGGCACAAAGGCCGACCAGAGCCCCCAGTGCCAGGGAGGTGTTGGGCAACGGGTTGGCCCGTTGGGGAGTGGTGGTGAATTTATAAGACTTTTGTCGTGGTTTTTTTGAGGCTTTTCTGGTTTTGTATTTGGTGTTTTCCCATTCGTCTGTTGCGTTTTCCCTGTCTGTGCCGGGCTCTGTTACCATACCGGCAGGGCTGGTGAACGGGTTGAATTGATCACTGGCAAACCGGCCCGCAACCGAGAGGTTGGCAAGATAGCCCAGCAGGTTATTGATTTCCGGGGGGAGGTTGGCCCAGGCGACTACCGCCCGTGTTGCCAGGGCGGTGCTCTGCAAGAAATGACTGATCTGGCCCTGGGCATCATTGACAGCAGCGGACCCTGTAATATGCGGCGTTGGTGGTTGGGAGTTGAGTGGCTCATAGAATGGATTAAGTGACCGAACCAACTCACTGCACGATCCATTGCGCAATCCACTGTACAAGCGGGTCACTCCAAATCCATGCCATCGGCCCTCCGCTTCCGGAGGTGGAGTTGTTACCGTTTCTGGATGGATGGCAAGAGAGTCTGTTAAGGGTTTGCTTGATTGTCGTACCAAAATTAACACCATATTAATAGTTGTTTGCAGTGATATAAAACCACTGTCTTGTAGATAATACGCGGAGGAACGTAACAGACGGATAAATGGCATGCAGGGAGTTGTCTGGAAATAACTTTCCTATTTTCATTGCCTGACTCCGTTCGGACTGA
>NZ_JAHHPO010000761.1 GCF_024606365.1 Endozoicomonas sp. ONNA2 | reverse complement strand
GCCCTTCGACAGGCTCAGGACGAACGGAGTTTCGAGGCTCAGAAATGTCGGAATTGTTTCAGGCCAATTCCCGGGAAGATTACTTGATCACTTTTAAATGCGGACGCCCCGGCTTTTTCGGTGGCTGGGGAGGTTCTTCATCAGGTACTTCTGTCTGGGCCTCCTCCACTGCCTGGTGCTCATCAAGCGGTTCCACCTCAAAGACCATTCCCTGACCATTCTCCTGGGCATAAATAGCCATCAATGCCGGCACAGGCACAGTAATCGTCAGGGCGCGACCACCGAAACGGCCGTCAAAAATGATGTAATCATTACTGATATTCAGAGCCCGCACCGCCGTTGGCGAGATGTTCAGAACAATCTGGCCATCCTTGACGAACTCTTGGGGAACCTCAACGCCACGGCGATAGGCATCCACCAGAATATAAGGTGTGCAATCATTATCAAGAATCCATTCATACAGTGCTCTGGCAATATACGAACGGCTACTGGTCATTGTCATAACAGCCTCCGGACAAACAATTAACGCCGCATGCCAGGTTACTCACGCATTTCTTTTTCGATTTCAGAAAGGCTTTCCTGCAACGACTCACGCTCAAATAAACGCTCAGCATAGTCCAGAATCGACTTACCCTGTTTCGGCAATTCAACACCGAGCAACGGCAAACGCCAGAGTATCGGTGCCACATAGCAGTCCACCAGAGTAAACTCTTCACTCATGAAGAACGGCATTTCAGCAAAAACAGGCTCAACCGCCAGCAGGCTCTCCCGCAACTCCTTACGGGCACGGGCCGCCGGTGTCTCTCTGGTTTTAGGGTCCAGAATGGCATCCACCAGGACACACCAGTCTTTTTGAATGCGGTGCATGATGAGACGGCTCTGGGCTCGGCTGACCGGATAAACCGGCAGCAGCGGTGGGTGTGGGAAACGTTCGTCCAGATATTCCATCATGACGTTGGGCTCATAAAGAACCAGCTCCCGGTCAACCAGCGTAGGTACGTTGTTGTAGGGGTTCAGATCGGCAAGCTCCCTGGGAAGGTTTTCCGGATTGACATTCTGAACGTCAACAGCAACGCCCTTTTCTGCCAGGA
>NZ_JAHHPO010000760.1 GCF_024606365.1 Endozoicomonas sp. ONNA2 | reverse complement strand
ATCCCAGAGCTTTCGGCTGCCGTCTTGAATGAGCCACCTGAACTCGGGGTGCTACGCCGGTGGTTTCGCCAATAGTCTGCAGTGAACCCAGCAAACGAAACCAGAGTTCCTCAGTGAGAGGAGACGTGACGGTGACTGCACCACCTGCCCGAACGTGTTCCAACAGTCGGGTGTTAGGGACTGCATGGCCCTGCGGGGCAATGGCAATGGGGTTCAGCCATTCGATGATATTGCTCTGGTTAATGATGATCGGGTTTTCCGGTGCGCCACCAGAGCGGGACATGGTTCGGAACAGTGCATGAAGCTCGTCGTTCCCTACCGGCATCTGATAAAACTGAACATCGTCCGGTAACTGACCGATATTCCCATTGCTCTCATAGCATTTATGCGTTAACAGCTGTCGTATGGTCTGTTCAAATGCCAGATCGTTCCAGTTGGCGCCTTTCAGAATCACCCGTTGTCCGGCCCGCAATTGCTCAAGCCTGCCGGGCAGGTGCTGGATTCGCCCCTGTTGATTCACTCCGGGGCCACCCAGCAGCAACTGTCGCCAGTTACTGTGCCAGTGACAGTTAATAAGTACGGTATTGTCGTCGTCCATGGCGCTTGTCATGGCACAGGGGAATTCAGCCACTACCGGAGGAACATCATCGCTGCCCTGGTCATTGCCGGTCTCGAACTGCCAGGTATTGCCCGGTCGATTAATGCGTCGCCAGAAATCAGCCCCCGGTGCGTCATCCCGCTGGCCAACCGATGCCAACTGTGCCGGGTCGGCCAGAACCAGCAGGGCGACATGCGCTCCCAACGGGCGTTTCTTCTGGCTGACCTTGTCGTACAGACAGGGGGTATCCGGGTCCAGCAGATCGTTAAATTTCGGCAGTTCCTCGCTGGTGAGCTGGCGAATATCCATCACCAGGGTTAGTGGCTGTGAACTTTCAAACAGCTTGCCTGGCAGCACAGAGTGGCGACCATCGTCGGCAATGCGCAACCGGCTCACCAGGTTAGCCTGTAACAAGTCGTCGGGATGGGAAATAAGGATGACATCCTGATGCTCAGCGCAGGTCTTGGCAGCTAACAGCCGTCGAACCTCCTGATCACTGGCAACAAAACGAAAATCGAAGGCATGAGAGACCAGTGCGGGAACGGATGCAGTTCTGGCTTTGTCAGGCAAGGGAATCGGAGGTAACGATATATGTAGTTTGGGGGTTACACCAGGGCAGGTATCTACACGCTTTGGCGATGAAGCCCGCTCTGCCCTGACTGGCACATCACCAACAAGAACGGATTCGCTTATTCGCCCAACAGACCGATATTCCAACGTTACTATCCTTCTTGTAATCTGAAAGCTTGAATTGCAATTTTTTAGTTATATGACTTTCAGACAAGTTAAAAGTTTTATGGGTTTATCCCAGCGCTTTCTGCGCCCCTTTTTAAGTAGTTAACCAAATGAAATCATATTTTCTAAGCTTTAAGTCACTCTCGGCAACTGCTCCTGCATTCATGCGGCGTTGCAACTTTGTCACCTGCGGCTATGCTGGCACAGGGGGTTGCGCCTTGCATAATAACTGCCCGCCTAGCCAGAAATATACGACTCCATTTGGCCAGCCACTTATACTTTCAAGGCAAAGAACGCCCGCACCCCGCCAGTGCGATTGTATTGATTACCCTCGACTTTTTTACATTCAAAACCCAACCCGGTTAATACCTTGACAGAGGCGATGTTGTCAGGAGCAGCCGTCGCTGTAACCCAACCCAGAGGCAATACTTTACGCGTCCTTTCTTCAGAAAAAATGGTTTCCACCCCATAGCCTTTTTGTTGGTACTCTGGTATGGCTTTGTTAATCAGTGCCGCGGCAGCCTGTTTACCAAAACCTTTATTGCGATATTGCTTATACCCAAGCCCGGCCATTTCAGAATATCCCTCGTAATTTCCCGGTTCTCCATACCACATACACTCCCCTGCACCTGCGACAATATAACCAACAAAAGGTTGAGCCTGACCGGTGGCCTCCGGGCTTCTTTTAAAAACAGCCAAAGCACTGTAGGGGTTACCTGACTGCCATCTTTTAACCCAGCGGTTTCCTCGCTGTATGGCACTCCCTTTCGGAAGTGGTTGACCTGAAGCGTATGTTTTCACCGTTTCCTTATCCCCCATAAGGGCACAATAGTTATCGACATCACAGGCCTTGAGAGATCGCAGGTAAAGATCTTCAGTGTACATATGCACGACAATGCCAGTTGACCTGCTATCACAGGCCTCACTCTCTGAGGACTGTTCAATGCTTATCTCAATAGAGCCATCATAGGGCTTGCCAATTGGAAAGTTTGGTATGGGTAACATGCACGCAAATCTCTGTCTGACTCAAATGTTGTTTAGATGCAGACAAGCTGAAATGGTTCCGTGAAAAATTTTGACACTCAATTTCTCCGGGAGGCTTTGGGAGAAGGCTGTCCGGGAATAGCGCCCAAAGCGAGGATTGCGAGAAATTGAGGATAAACATTTCTGATTCAGAATACTCTGAAGGGCACAAGTAGCACGGCTATTTGACGAAAAAGCAGAAATTTTCAGACCAATTTATCGCAACCGCACGACTGCATGGATGCAAGAGCCAGAGCAACGCAGGAGCAGTTGCCCGCACAGATTCCCGGACAGCCTCCCTGGTATCCGTGCTTTCAAGAGGCTTGCCACTGTTCATTTTTTATCCCAGACTAAGTTTATCCGGTATAAAATCGTTATTAGACAGTTTCTCAGCGTCACCGTACGTTCCCTTCCTTGTGGATGGAGTCCCCCCATGAAGTCCCTCCCCCTTCTGATAGCGATAGTCACTCTCACTGCCTGTGCTTCAGGCTCTAGTCCCGCCGCCAAGAAAGCCAATGCCCGTCAAGCCACCTCGGAAGCATTGACAGAAATATATGCTGACCACCCTGGTGCCAGATCTGCCGTAGCCAGAGGCATTGGCTATCTGGTATGTACTGGCAGTGACAGCTACCTGTTTGCCGCTTCGACAGGCGGTGGTATCTGCACCTTTCACACCGGTGACAAGGTGGATTATTACCGTTTTGCATCCCTTGGAGCCGGTGTAGGAATTGGCTTTAAAAAGGTTGCCTTTCTCTATGTCTTCCAGACCAATACTGCCATGAAGCGCTTTGTAGATTATGGCTGGGATGCCGGTGCCAGGGCAGAGGCCAGTGCCCGCCACAAAGATGAAGTTGGTCAGGTAGCAGCCAATACCTCATACGATGTAGATGGGGTGCGTATTTATCAGTCAGCTATTTGGGGAGCGGCTGCCCAGGCAACAGTACAGGGCTATAAGTTCTGGAGGACTGACTTTACTGATGACGTAATTGAGCACAACGATTAATCTCATACCCATCTGCTCGGAGAATACCAGGCCAGGAAACACTGAAAGCGGACCGGACCGGCAGCGGGAGCGTTGCGGTAAAACGGCAACCCGTAACCGGGACCTGGAAGATGAAGTCTGGCTGAATCCAGACCGGTCGGTCGCCGGTCAGCCAAGGCAAGCTGGGTGATTTGAGACGACAACCATGTTGACAAACACCGTCGACATGGTCAATACACTTGGCTAACGTTTATTTTTAAACAAATCTGAATCTTGGGTCAGGTGCCGGTGTGCTTCAGTGATTAATTGAAAAATCCTGGTACTCTCCTCAAGGTTGTCAGGATTTCTATCTGGATTATACCTTTGTGCCAATATCTTATAGGCACGTGTTACTTCTTTCAGGCTGGAAGCTTGCGTCACCCCCAATACTTTGAGTGAGAAATCGTTCTTCTGGTGCATCTGGCTTGCAGAGAGTGTGCTCGGGACACCTTTTGGGCGCATTTTCTCGACCGACTGGCGCAGAAGATCTTCGTTACCGCCGGACTTTTTGATCAAGTTATCCGTTACTGCCTGAGCTTCTTCCGTGGAAAAGCCTTTTCGCTCAATTTGTTGAATCATCCGGGGGCGTAGCTGGCTGGCTTTTCCGGTAATTGGAGAAACTTTTTGATTAACCCAATGCTTAAACCCGTCAATGTTTGAGCCAGCAGTATTCAGTGCATTTGCAATGGCCTCACGAGACGCTTCCAGGTCGTAGCCTTTGACGGTGAAGTCCTCCATTGCCCACTGAAATTTTTTCTCTTGAATCTCTCGAATGGCAGAGTGTGGGTTCATTGGCGTGTCGTTTACCTTATCTGCCACCGAGCCATAATCAGAATCGCACTGAGTTAACGCCCTTTCTGCCATGAATTTGGCAACAGAGGGGGCATAACCTTTGCCCTGAAATTGATGGGCAGCCCAGTTAGTCCATTCCTGCCGAAGGTGCGCTTTTCTTTCTGCCTGGCTAGAAATATGAATAAATTGATTAAGAACGCCCTGTGCTCTGATGCAGTTTTTCAGATAATTGTCGCGCTTTTTCAGATATCTCCTGCCTAAATAGCGTTTGATAAAACGTGGCAGTTTCTTCACATCAAGGTTGTGCCAACTAATGGTATTCTGATTCTTATTTTTAAATCCAATCGACACGAGGCGAAGCGACATTTCAGGGACTGGATCAGCTTTACTAACTTCTCGTCCGAACGCTTTATTGGGTGCTACTTCCTTACCCCGGGGTTGGGAATTATCTTCTAAAAGGCTAGTAGTGGCTGGCGAGTTGCCGACGTAATGCATACCTTCCATAAATGGTTTCCTTTTTCTAATGTTTTTTTTAGATTAGAACATAGCAGTTTCAAGCAAGGCGGACTTACCTGAGGCTGCATCACGGACAGATGTACCTGCCGCACCATGATTTTCAGAAGCAAAACACGTTGTCCGTGTCAAGACCGACAGGCTCCTGACTTGCGGACCTCATGATTCGCTGCTTCAAGATCCTTACTCACCATTATTTGGGGGGTTGAACAGGGTAACACTGAGAGCAAACGTCAGTATTTCGGCCACCGGCGGGGCAAGAAATGCGCCTTCAAGCCCAAAAGTTTTCCAGAACAGAATGATCAAGCACCAGTGGCAATACCAGAGATCGGCTGACGGCAATCAGGGCCGACTGGGTAGCCCCATGCATCCCGGTAAAAACCGGACAGGGAAATATGGATACCATTAAAGAGAAATGCAGGCCAGCTCAAGGCAATGGTCGACAGGGTCAAAACCATCTTGGCTAACGTTGACTTTTGAACAAATCTGAATCTTCCGTCAGGTGCCTGTTCGCCTCAGTGATTATTTGAAAAATCTTTTCGCTCTCTTTATTGTTCTCAGGGTTTTTATCAGGATGGTTCTTTAGTACCAATGACTGGTAGGCTTTTTTTACATCATTCAGGCTGGCACCTTCCGAAAGCCCCAATGCCTTGAGTGACTGTTGGTTCCTATGCTTCATCTGCTCTGCCGAGAGTTTGGGCGGGGCACCTCTTGGGCGAATTTTCCGGACCGACTGGTGCAGATGTTCTACATTACCACCGGACTGTTTGATCAAGTCATCCGCTACTGCCTGCGCTTCCTCCGGGGAAAAGCCTTTTTTCTCAATTTGTTGAATCATCCAGGGGCGTAACGTATGTAACCATTCGCTAAATCCATTATTCAAGCATCAATAGCCCTGTTCAGCTATCC
>NZ_JAHHPO010000067.1 GCF_024606365.1 Endozoicomonas sp. ONNA2 | reverse complement strand
ATCATCAGGAACACTGAGTTTAAAATGGGAAAGTTATTTTTAGACGACTCCTTACGAGGTGTGAAATGGCACAACTCAATGTAGGCTCAGAAATCGGGCAGCTCAGACGAGTGATGGTTCACCGCCCGGAACTTGCGCTCAGGAGACTGACACCGTCCAACTGTAAGGATTTGCTTTTTGATGATGTACTTCGCGTTGAAAGCGCAGGTAAAGAGCATGATGCATTTCAGAAAGTACTGACTGATAATGGTGTAGAAGTCCTGCAGCTTCATACATTGCTCGCTGAAACATTGGCCATTTCCGAAGCCAAACAATGGATCATGGAGCGGCAGTTCACCGCCTGGCGTTATGGCCCCCCATTACAAAAGGAGGTACTTTCCTGTCTGAATGATATGACTTTAGACAATATGGCTTTCCATCTTATCGGTGGTATGACAGTGAGTGAACTTGGACATTATCCTCATAGCCTGACCATGAACACGTTGAAGGAAACCGATTTTGTCATTGACCCCATTCCCAACCACCTGTTTACCCGTGATACTTCCTGCTGGATATACGGCGGCGTATCCATGAACCCCATGGCAAAAATTGCCAGGCGCCGGGAAACAGTTCACCTCAGGGCAATCTACAAATTCCACCCTAAATTCAAAAACGCTGACTTCATTACCTATTATGGCGATAAAGACGTTAATTATGATCACGCAACGATCGAAGGAGGCGACGTACTGGTTATCGGTAAAGGCGCCGTTCTTATCGGCCTGTCTGAGCGCACCTCTCCCCAAGGGGTAGAAAACCTGGCACAAGCATTGCTGAAGACTGGCCAGGCTAAAAAAATCATTGCAGTACAACTGCCAAAAGATCGCAGCTGCATGCACCTCGACACGGTTTTTACTCACATGACCCATGACTGCTTCAGCTGCTACCAGGGGGTGAACCTGGATACCAGTCCCTGCTATGAGATTCGTCTTGGCGATGACGAATTGGTGGTAGCCGAACGAATCAAGTCAGGGTTGTTTGAAACCCTTGCCAACACCCTGGAGGTTGACAACCTTCGCATGATTCCTACCGGTGGTGATGTGTTTGAAGCTGAGCGGGAGCAGTGGAACGATGCCAATAATGTTCTGGCCATCAGCCCCGGCAAGGTCATCGGCTACGAACGAAATGTCCATACCCTGGAAAACATGGAAAAAGCCGGTATTGAGGTACTGACTATCCCCGGAGAAGATCTGGGAAGGGGGCGTGGTGGCGCTCGCTGCATGAGCTGTCCTATCCAGCGGGATGGTATCTGAAGACCATGCCTGAATATTGACAAAGAGTGTGCAGACAACAGTTCCCTGCCATTCTTACAGATTACCAGACAGAGGAGTAGCGTCATGGCTTTCAATCTTCGTAACCGTAATTTTTTGAAACTACTGGATTTCACACCAAAAGAAATACAGTTTATGCTCGATCTCTCCCGGGATCTGAAGCGAGCCAAATATGCCGGCGCAGAGCAACAGCACCTTAAAGGAAAAAATGTAGCGCTTATCTTTGAGAAAACATCCACCCGAACCCGCTGTGCTTTTGAAGTGGCCGCTTTTGATCAGGGTGCAAATGTTACGTATATCGGTGGCGGCTCCCAGATGGGGCATAAGGAATCCGTAAAAGATACGGCCCGCGTGCTTGGCAGGATGTACGATGGCATTGAGTTCCGCGGTTTTTCACAAGAAGCGGTCGAGGAGCTTGGCGCCTATTCCGGTGTGCCGGTATGGAATGGCCTGACTGACCAATGGCACCCGACCCAGATACTGGCCGATTTTCTCACGATGATTGAACATGGCCGGGGTAAAAATCTGAATGAGATGAAGCTATGCTATCTCGGTGACGGTAAAAACAACATGGGCAACTCTCTGCTGGTTGGCAGTGCCAAGATGGGGGTTAACTTCTCCATTGCAGCCCCCAAAGGCTACTATCCGGAACAAAGCCTTATTGATCAATGCGCCAAAATAGCGGAAAAATCCGGTGCATCCCTACAGTTTACTGACAACGTGGCGGATGCTGTCAAAAATGCCGATTTTTTATACGGTGATGTCTGGGTATCCATGGGAGACTCCAAAGAAGCCTGGAAAGAACGCATTAATCTGATGAAACCTTATCAGGTCAATATGGAGGTTATCGGAAAAACCGGTAACCCTGATGTCAAATATCTCCATTGTCTGCCAGCTTTCCACAACGAAGAAACCGTCGTTGGCAAAGAAGTAGCCGAAACCTACGGTATGAAAAACGGGTTGGAGGTGACGGAACATGTCTTCGAATCTGAATACTGTATAGCCTTTGATGAGGCAGAGAATCGAATGCATACCATCAAGGCTGTTATGGTCGCGACACTGGGCGACTGATTTTTTCCTCCTGCCGGGGCATACATTTCCTGACCGACCTGGCAGTTCTATACCCCCTTTTTTTCATTGACAAATAATTTCTGTCAGAGGTTCAACCATGCTCGTTGTTATAGCCCTGGGCGGCAATGCTATCTTGCAAAGAAATCAGCCTTTGGAAGCGCATCTGCAAAGAGAGAATATCCGAACGGCTGCAGAATCAATTGCTAACGTTGCCAAGTACCATCAGGTTGTTCTGACCCATGGCAATGGCCCACAGGTCGGGCTGCTGGCGTTAATGAACCAGGCCTACAAAGAGGTAAACCCCTATCCACTGGATGCCCTGGGGGCACAAACCCAGGGCATGATTGGCTTTATGTTTGAACAGGAACTCAGGAATTTTATGCCCGGTCGGAAAGTCTGTACGGTATCCACTCAAACTATTGTCAGTACGGATGATCCTGCGTTTGAGCATCCTGACAAGTTTGTTGGCCCGGTCTATACCCGCGAAGAAGCGGAAGTCATCAGTGATGCCAACCCCGACTGGACGCTTAAAGCCGACGGCCACTATTACCGGCGCGTGGTTGCCTCCCCCCAACCGAAAGAAATTCTTGAATTGCCTTGCCTGAAGCATATCGTTTCTTCCGGGGACATTACCGTTATCTGTGGTGGCGGTGGTGGCATCCCTGTTACTCGTGATGCCAATAACAAATTACTGGGTGTCGAAGCTGTGGTTGATAAAGACAGGGCCTCTGCTGTGTTAGCGGAAGGACTGGGAGCGGATGGCCTGATCCTTCTTACTGACGTACCCGCGGTAGAAACGGATTTTGGGCAACCCGGCTCAAAGAAAATACGCAGCGCCACACCAGAAGAGTTTGAAAAATTCCCTTTTGCCGCTGGTAGCATGGGCCCCAAAGTAGAGTCAGTTTGTCGTTTTGTTCGATCAGGAGGAGCTTTTGGTGCCATTGGTGCATTGGACCAGGCATCTGAAATAATAACCAGAGATTCAGGCACTTTTGTGGAAATAAACGACGCTGGAATCCGCTACTACTGAAAGCCGGTCTGTACGTTTCGCTGCAGCGTTTACCGTTGCCGACAGAGACAACCGCCCATCGCTTGCTGCACCTTGCCGGGTGCAGGGCTTTCAACTTCAATCTCTTGCGGATTTACCCCGGCAAAGCGAGTGCTGTTATCTTGTCTTTTGCAGTGCGAATTACGTCTTCAACCAGGAGAAATACTGATATGAATAGTGATATTATAAAAGTTTCAAGAAACACAGAAAATGCACCAATAAATTCTGCCTCTACACAAACGGTCGCTTTTTCCCATTACAATAATATTTCAGCTCAATTACCTGTCGTTCCTGCAACGGGGAAAGTAGTCGCTGGTGGTATAAAAGAACAGGCAAGACAGTGCCTGGCAAATATTAAAGCAATCGTAGAAAGCATCGACCATGTAATGGACGATGTTATTAAAATCAATATACCTGAATTCAAGTCATAAATGCATAACCCATGACTTTTCTTACATCTATCCCAG
>NZ_JAHHPO010000759.1 GCF_024606365.1 Endozoicomonas sp. ONNA2 | reverse complement strand
CATAGTAACTGTCCACTTAGCCAGAAAATATGATTCCATTTGGCCAACTACTTAACGTTTGCCAAGGGATAATTAACCTCGAAATTGATCGTGATCGAAGCAGTTGACTCTCTTGCTCTACGAGGAAAACAGAAGTCGGGAGTTCCGTTAATGACAAGGCATCCCGTCTGCTTCCGGGGTTCGTACCCATGGCTCAAGTGATTGTGCGGGAACAAGGGAGATCCTGAACGTTCAGGCTGAGGCCTGTAAAACCAGACAAGCCTGAAAGCAAGGAGGGTTTGATGACGTTCAGGAAGTAAGACCAGCTGATAGTACTCCGAGGCGGGGAGAGCCCGTCACATGGGAAAGCGGCTGGCGGTATTTGAGCCTTTCCAGGCATGGGTTTCACACCAGAGGGAGTTACGGTCTTCTACACATTGAGAAGGTAAACCAGCTATGGCAACGAAACTGGAAAGGGTAGCAGCAAAATCCCGGAGTAATTCGAAACTCCGTTCCACCAGTTTGGGTCATCACATCACACCGGAAAGTCTTTGCATGAATCTGAATAAAATTCCCGGCAAGACATCACCCGGCGTTGATGGGCTGACAATGGAAGAGACAAAGAAAGGCTTCAGGCAATGGCTTGAACAAACGCTGACGTCTATTCATCGACAGGGGCCTGTCAGTGTCATCTTAAGTAATCTGTATCTGCATTACGTGCTCGACCTTTGGTTTGAGCGCAAGGTTAAGCCCTGTTTAAAAGGGGAAGCCTGGTTAATCAGGTATGTTGACGATTTTGTGGTGTGCTTTCAGCACCGCAGTGATGCGGAACGTTTCATGGAATGTGCTGCCAAGGCGGTTGGGCAAATTTGGTCTGAATCTGGCGCCGGATAAAACCCGGTTGGTTGAGTTCGGACGATTTGCTCATCGGCAAAAGAAGCGGCCAGCAACGGTCTACTTCCCTGGATTTACTCATTACTGCACCCGTAACCGGAAGGGGAACTTTATGGTTGGCCGTAAAACGGAGAAAACACGGCTATGGCGAGGTTTTGAGAAATTGAAGGCGTTGCTGAGGCGAATACATCACCGTTAAGTCGAACATCGCGTAAAGATCTACCTGATTACCACAGATCGTACGTCATGAATCAGCTGCTCTAATAAACGTCGATGGTAATATGTTCTGGAGGTAAAACTGATGTGTAAAAATACCATTCAGTTCCAAAAAGGCATTGGCAT
>NZ_JAHHPO010000758.1 GCF_024606365.1 Endozoicomonas sp. ONNA2 | reverse complement strand
CTGATGGAACTGATGGAACTGATGGAACTGATGGAACTGATGGAACTGATGGAACAGAGAGTATAGTTGGCCACCTGCTTCACATTAGAGACAACGTGACGCTTTTTCCAAAGGCTTTTCCAAAGGCTTTACCCACGTTTTTCACAACTTATCCACAGCTTAAACTTAATCACACAAACCGGTATAATCACCTCCTGTTTTTTCCATCGAACCCTGTGCGGGCTCACTCACAGGGAAACCTGCGCCAGGTAAATGAACTGGTCATCAACTATTGTTTGCAACGCAAAGCACAATGTTGAAAAAAACAATCGATTTGCATTTGAGCCTCCAAGAGGTAGAAAAGTGATTTCCCAGACCACGCCAGATACCAATACATTCCAGGGGCTGATCCTCGCCCTGCAACAATTCTGGGCCCAACAGGGCTGCGTCATCATGCAACCACTGGATATGGAAGTGGGTGCGGGTACTTTCCATCCAGCCACTTTTCTCCGTGCCATCGGCCCGGAAAACTGGAACTCGGCTTATGTTCAGCCCAGTCGTCGCCCAACCGATGGCCGTTACGGTGAAAATCCCAACCGCCTGCAGCATTATTACCAGTTCCAGGTGGTGATGAAGCCATCTCCCGATAACATTCAGGAGCTGTACCTGGACTCGCTGCGTCAATTGGGTTTTGATCCGCTGGTCCATGACATTCGTTTTGTCGAAGACAACTGGGAGTCTCCCACACTGGGTGCCTGGGGGCTTGGCTGGGAAGTCTGGATGAACGGTATGGAAGTCACCCAGTTTACCTATTTCCAGCAGGTCGGCGGTATTGAGTGCTACCCGGTTACTGGCGAGATCACCTACGGTATTGAGCGCCTGGCCATGTATATCCAGAATGTCGATAACGTGTATGACCTGGTCTGGACTGTTGGTCCAAAAGGCTCGGTCACTTACGGTGATGTGTTCCATCAGCAGGAAGTTGAAATGTCCACATTCAACTTTGAGCATGCTGACACTGAAGCGCTGTTCAAACAGTTCGATTTCTTTGAACGCGAATCCCGTAAGCTGGTGGATATCGGCCTGCCCCTGCCGGCCTATGAATACGTTTTGAAAGCTTCACACACCTTTAATCTGCTGGATGCCCGTCACGCCATCTCGGTAACGGAACGCCAGCGTTTTATCCTGCGCGTCAGAACGCTGGCCAGAGCAGTCGCCAAAGCTTACTTTGACAAGCGTCATGAGCTTGGCTTCCCCCTTGCGGATGAGTCCATTCGTGATGATGTTCTGGCCACTATTGCCAAACAAACAGCGTAGCAAGCGCACAGGAGGAAAAATGATGAGCACTTCCCTGAATAAAGCGCATAAAGAAGACTTCCTGATTGAGCTGGGCACGGAAGAGCTGCCACCAAAGGCATTACCGAGCCTGTCTGACGGGTTTACCCGGGGCATTCTTTCCGGCCTTGAACAAGCTCAGATTACCTTTGCTGATTATGAGTCGTTTGCCACACCCCGTCGTCTGGCGCTGCTGATCAAAGGCCTGGATACCGCCCAGCCCGATCAACAGCTTGAGCGTAAGGGGCCTGCGGTGAAAGCCGCCTATGATGCCGATGGTAACCCAAGCAAGGCAGCCCTTGGCTTTGCCCGTTCCAACGGGGTAAATTTTGCCGACCTGGAACAGGAAGAAACACCGAAAGGCACATGGCTGGTTTATCGATCAGTCAAGCCTAGTGAAGCCACCAAAGTTTTGCTACCCAAAATTATTACCCAAGCGCTGAATACCCTGCCTATTCCCAAACGTATGCGCTGGGGTGCCAGCCATAGCGAATTTGTCCGTCCCGTTCACTGGCTGCTGATGCTGCAGGGCGATCAAATTATTGACTGTGAAATTCTGGGCCTGCAAGCGGGTAACACAACCCGTGGTCACCGCTTCCACGCAAACCGGGAAATCACCATCACCAACCCTGCAGACTATGCACAGATTCTCCGTGAGCAGGGCAAAGTGATTGCCAGCTTTGCAACCCGCCGTGACATCATCCGTGAGCAGGTTGAACAGATTGCTACCACGATTAATGGTCAGTCGGTGATTGATCCTGACCTTCTTGATGAGGTCACGGCGCTCAATGAATGGCCGGTAGCCCTTTGTGGCCGCTTTGATGATGAATTCCTTGCCGTTCCATCGGAAGCCCTGATCTCTTCCATGAAGGGACATCAAAAATATTTCCACGTCCAAAACAGTGCAGGGAAACTTCTGGCACACTTTATTACCGTGGCCAATATCGACAGTGCCCAGCCTCGCCATGTTGTGGCAGGTAATGAGAAAGTCATTCGCCCGCGTCTCGCTGATGCCAAGTTCTTCTACGACAATGACCGCAAACAGACACAAGATGACCGTCGTGAAAAACTGAAACCCATTATTTTCCAGGCGCAACTTGGTTCAGTGTTTGCCAAAACAGAACGTATCGCACGACTTGCGTCTTACATTGCACAAATGGAAGGTGGTGATGCAACGCTGGCTGAACGTGCCGGTCAACTGTGCAAGTCCGACCTGGTTTCTGAAATGGTTCTGGAGTTTCCAGAGCTGCAAGGCATCATGGGTCAATACTATGCCAACAACGACGGTGAAAACCCTGAAGTCAGCAAGACGCTGTATGAACAGTACATGCCTCGCTTTGCCGGTGACCAGCTTCCCTCAACACTGACTGGCTGTGCTGTTGCCATTGCCGATAAAGTAGACACCATTACCGGAATTTTCGGTATCGATCAATTGCCTACCGGTAGCAAAGACCCTTTCGCATTGCGCCGTGCCAGCATCGGTGTGCTGCGCATCATTGTTGAGAAGAAACTCAATCTTGACCTGGAAACACTGACCGATCAGGCAATACTTGGCTATCAGGAACAAGGCATTTCCCTGCCAGCACTGGCTAACCTTAATACGACAGTTGTAAATTATATGCTGGAGCGTTTTGATGCCGCTTACCAGGAAGAAGGCATTGCTGCTGAGATCATCAACGCCGTCAAGGCACTTCGCCCCACCCGCCCGCTGGACTTCGATCGTCGTATAAAAGCCATTACCCGCTTTAATGCCATGGCTGAAGCGGATACCCTGGCTTCTGCCAACAAGCGTGTAGCCAATATTCTGGCAAAAGCCGTGGATATCATTATTCCGGACACTCTCGATGAGACACTGCTCAGTGAAATTTCTGAACTTGAACTTGCCAACATTGTGTTTGCCAAGAAAGAGGAAATTGCCCCCGCTCTGGCAGAAGGCCGCTACGCCCTTGCCATGGAGAGCCTGGCGACACTGAAGGATCCGGTTGATATGTTCTTTGACCAGGTGCTGGTCAATGCAGAAGACGAGGCTATCCGTCTGAATCGCTATGCACTGCTTAAGCAATTGCGCAGCCTTTTCCTGCAGGTAGCGGATATCTCTCATTTACAGAAAAGCCAGGCACAACCTGATAAATTACGACAATAGTCGTAACTTTATGCGTTCCAGGAGCGCTACTGTTTCAGGAGCGCTAGGTTTCACGAGCATTATGACCAAACTAGTTATTCTGGACCGGGATGGCGTTATCAATGAAGATTCTGACCAGTACATACGATCTGAACAACAATGGATTCCTATTCCCGGGAGTATTGAAGCGATAGCCCGACTGTCCTGTGCGGGCTATCGAGTTGTTGTAGCGACCAACCAGTCCGGGTTAGCCCGTGGTTACTTCACTCACCAGGCGCTTGATGCCATGCACGACAAGCTCACCAGACTGGTCAACGAACAGGGAGGCCAGATTGATGGCATCTATTACTGCCCACACGGCCCGGATGATCACTGTCAATGCCGAAAGCCAGCAACAGGACTTATTGACCAGATTTTTGCCGACCTTGATGCCAGTCCCAAAGAAACCTGGGTGGTTGGTGATTCACTGCGTGATCTTCAGGCAGGGGTCACCAGCGGTTGTAACGTTGCCCTGGTCCTGACTGGCAAAGGCCTTGAAACCCAAGCTAAACTCATCGAACACCCGCAAGCGCTTACTGGTATCAGGGATGTTCCTGTTCATAATAATCTGAACAGCTTTGTAGAAGATTTACTTTCAGAGGGATTTTAATGTCATCAGCTGTCAGTTCTGCCACTACCCGGGCTATGGACACCACCTTTACTGTTATAAGGACTACTGTCTTTTACTTGTCTCTGGCAGTCTGGACCGTGTTCTGGGCGATATTGATGATTCTGTTTATCTACCCTTTCCGATTTAAACTTCGTCATCAAATTTTTGTCAAAACATGGTCTATGGCAGCTATACATCTTTGTCGTTTAATTTGTGGTATCCGCTGGCAGGTAGAGGGAAGAGAGAATATTCCTGACACCCCCTGTGTCATTATCAGTAACCATCAAAGCACTTGGGAAACGTTTTTCCTGCAGACCCTGGTGACACCACAAATACAGGTGGTTAAGCAGGAACTGTTAAAGATCCCTTTTTTTGGTTGGGCGTTAAAACAGACCCGCCCCATAGCCATCAACCGCAAGGATGCACGACAAGCCCTGCAACAGGTAAGGGACCAGGGTAAAGCGGCGCTTGAACGTGGCATTTGGGTTCTTATTTTTCCGGAGGGAACTCGAACGCCTCCCGGTGAGCCGGGCAAGTTCTCTAGGGGAGGAGCAAGCCTGGCGAAAGCTGCAGATGTGGATATTATCCCTATTGCTCATAACGCGGGTGCTTTCTGGCCGAATGACTCCTGGCTAAAACGGCCTGGCACTATAAAGGTGGAAATAGGACCGGTAATCAGAACTGCCACCCTTTCCTCAGTGCAAGCCAATGACGCCACACGACAGTGGATTACCGATACATTGCATGAAATGCACTGTGGGCATTCTACTGATAAAGTGTACTGATAATTAGTAAAGGCCAGAGAAATTGGTGGTTATAAGGTTTCAGGGGAAAACCGGCAGAGAAAGCTAATAATTCAGTTATCCTCAGGGAACCAACCCAAATAAAGATGTTCTAAAGGGTTTTAAGCTGTAAAAACATGAAATATTATGAACGTCACTAACGGTGTTTCATGCTCCATATGTCATGACGTAGCCAACTGTAAAATCGTCGAACTAACCTGTGGACATACATTTGGCAGAAAATGTATGAAGATATGAATAGAGACTTCTGGTCAAAAGCGCTGTCTGCTGTGTTCACAACCATTAACTGATGGTGATTTGCTGAGGATAAACTACACTCCGTTTTCTGAACGTGTGGTTGCTGTTTCGACCACAGCCATTAGCATTTTTAAACAACATTGCCCACAAGTTATTATGCGTGGCTTACATACACTCACGTCTGTGACACGTATCGCTTGTGGCGGGTTTCTTATCGTGAGTTATCTTTCTATTGTTAATAAAGATCTCCAGCCTGTGCTCTTGAACGTTTTGCCGAATGTCATTAGTCATACTTTGGCTACTTATGTGACTGCCTGTGCTATCCTGGCTCTCGGTTCTGCTATTGGTTCTTTCGGGTCTGCAGGTGGAGTTTCTAAAGTTTTCGGAACTGCTGTCGGGATTACTTCCGGAGCTTTAACATCGGCTTATGCCTGTGACATATTTGGCGATACGAATGGCGTCCGGTTACCTACCACACTGCGCAACGCAATTATAGCTTCAGGGGGCCTCGTTGCAGGTGCCAGTGCCTTTACCGCCTATGGTATTAAACCGATCAACCGTTAAACAGGCCTGACAATCACTATTAAATAAAGATGCTCGAATCTTTTTAAAGCATTACCAGCAAGGTATTTATGAACGTTAGTAACGGTGTTTCATGCTCCATATGTCAGGACGTAGCAAATTGTAAAATCGTCGAACTAACCTGTGGACACTCGTTTGGCAGAAAATGTATGAAGATATGGATAGAGACTTCTGGTCAAAAGCGCTGTCTGCTGTGTTCAAAACCATTAACCGATGGTGATTTGCAGAGGATAAACCATACCCCATTGTATGAACGTTTGGCCGATATTTCGACAACAGCTATTAGGACTTTTAGTCAACATTTCTCAGAATTTATTGTGCCAACCGTATATGAACACAGGCATTTGCCGATCGGTTTTTGTGGCCTGGCTGTTATCACAACTATTCTTTTGTGTATTGACGAGGGTACTGTCAAAGCTGCACACATCGAGGCTTTCCTGGATTTCATTTGGTTTCTTACGGCCGCTTCTGGGGTTTTCTGTGCTGATTTAGTTCTCGGGTCTGCTGTCGGGTCTCTCGGGTCTGCTGTTAGAGTTCCTGAAATTTTCGGAATTGCTGCAGGGATTGCTTCCGGAGCTTTGACATGGGGTTATGCCTATGAGTTACTTGCCGGCAAGTATTACGACCCCGCTCGTCGCAACACCATTTCTTGTCTAGGGGGTCTCATGACAGGTCTCAATTCTTTTAGTGCATATGGTATAAAACCGGACGACCTTTAAACAGGTCGAACACTGGGCAAATCGCTACCTTATCCGGAGCTTTCAGATCCCCAAACAACCGGTATAACTGTAAATTTTTTATTCCATATACTTTTCAACAAGCTGAATCATAATATGGATTGCCTTGATATGGATCTCCTGAATCCGGTCAGCATAACCAAAGTGAGGCACACGAATTTCAACATCCGCCATCCCCGCCATCCGGCCGCCATCTTTGCCTGAGAGCAGAATAACCTTCATCCCTCTTGCCCTGCCCGCTTCTACTGCCCTGATAATATTCCCGGAATTGCCACTGGTGCTGATTCCAAGCAGTACGTCCCCTTCCCTGCCCACTGCTTCAACGTAACGTGAGAAAACGTACTCATAGCCAAAATCGTTGGCTACGCAGGAGATATGGCTGGGGTCGGAAATGGCAATGGCCGCGAAGCCAGGGCGGTTTTCCCGGAAACGTCCGGTCAACTCCTCGGCAAAGTGCATGGCGTCACAATGGGAGCCGCCGTTGCCGCAGGACAGTACCTTGCCACCGGCTTTGAAGCTCTCAGACAACAACTGGGCAGCACGATCAATGGACTCAAGATTGGTGTCAGCGTCCAGGAACCGGCTCAGTACCACCATCGCCTCTTCCAACTCTTGCCGAATAATCGCTTTAAATTCTGAAGACATTAGCAGCACCTGAAATCAAAAAAAGTGCCGGTTAACATCGGCACTGGGTTGGATTAAATATCGAGATTGGCAACATTCAACGCATTGCTTTCAATAAACTCTCTGCGGGGCTCTACATGATCCCCCATCAACGTATTGAAGATCTGGTCAGCGGCAATGGCATCTTCAATGGTGACCTTCAGCATTCGGCGGACATCCGGATCCATGGTGGTTTCCCACAGCTGATCCGGATTCATCTCACCCAGTCCCTTATAGCGCTGGATATAGTGCCGTTTGGTGGATTCACTCATCAGCCACTCCAGGGCTTCCTCAAAGGAAGCAACATCCCTCTTACGCTCCCCTTTCTGGACAAAGGCACCCGCCTCGATCAATCCCTGCAATTTATTACCAAGGGATACAATCTTGCCATAGTTGGCAGATGAGAAGAAATCGGCATTCCAGCGATAGTGGCTATCGACACCGTGGGCAATAATCGTCACCTTGGGCAACCAGACATTGAGCTCCCGGTCTTCCTCTACCGAGAAGGTCATGGTACTGCCGGCGTCTTTCAGGTTTTCGATTCTCTCACTCAGTTGGGCAACCCAGGACGTCATTATGTCTTTGTCAGCCAGGCTCACCGGCGTGAGCCCTGGCATATAAATCATTTCACGGAGCACCGAGACAGGGTAAATACGGGACAGCTTATCAGCCACTTTATGGACATCCCTGAACTCTTTTACCAGCTCTTCAAGGGGCTGATCACTGATCCCCGGGGCATTGTCGTTGACGTGCAAACTGGTATTTTCCAGAGCTGACTGGGTCAGGTAACCATCAAGCGCACCGTCATCTTTCAGGTATTGCTCCTGCTTGCCACGCTTGACCTTGTACAGCGGTGGCTGAGCAATGTAGATGTAGCCATTTTCAATTAACTCAGGCATCTGGCGGAAGAAGAAGGTCAACAGCAGCGTACGGATGTGGGACCCATCCACGTCCGCATCGGTCATGATAATGATGTTATGGTAACGGAGCTTGTCAATATTGAACTCGGTACGGCCAATACCACAGCCCAGAGCAGTGATCAGGGTGCCGACTTCCTGAGAGGACAACATCTTGTCAAAACGGGCTTTCTCAACGTTCAGGATCTTACCCTTCAACGGGAGGATCGCCTGGGTCTTGCGGTTACGACCCTGCTTGGCGGAACCGCCCGCCGAGTCACCCTCCACGATGTACAGTTCCGAAAGCCCGGGGTCTTTCTCCTGACAGTCCGCCAGTTTGCCTGGCAATCCGGCAATGTCCAGGGCACCCTTACGCCGGGTCATTTCCCGTGCCTTGCGGGCCGCTTCACGGGCCCTGGCCGCATCCAGCATCTTACCAACAACCGCCTTGGCTTCCTGGGGGTTTTCTATCAGATAGTCCGCCAGGTACTTGCCCATCTCCTGCTCTACCGCGGTTTTTACCTCGGAGGAGACCAGCTTGTCTTTGGTCTGGGAGGAAAATTTAGGGTCCGGCACTTTGACTGAGATAATCGCCGTCAGGC
Source organism: Endozoicomonas sp. ONNA2 (assembly GCF_024606365.1). Lineage (GTDB taxonomy): Bacteria > Pseudomonadota > Gammaproteobacteria > Pseudomonadales > Endozoicomonadaceae > Endozoicomonas. The sequence goes on along the minus strand of NZ_JAHHPO010000758.1, from coordinate 5,019 downwards.
CTTCACGGGCATCATCGCCCGAGGTAGCCACCTTGGCCGTCTTCTGAAAGCCTTCCCGTTCAATATAGCCATTCAGACTTCGGGTCAGGGCCGCACGGAAGCCTGCCAGGTGGGTTCCACCATCCCGCTGGGGGATGTTATTGGTAAAACAGAACACCCCTTCCTGGAAGCTGTCATTCCACTGCATGGCCACTTCCACACCAATACCGTCATCCCGGGTGGTTTCAAAGTGGAAGACTTTGTTGATGGTGCTTTTATTCTGGTTCAGATGTTCCACAAAAGCCTTCAGACCACCATCGTATTTGAAGTCATCAACCTTGCCTGTACGCTCATCCGTCAGCTGGATATAGACCCCTGAATTCAGGAATGAGAGTTCTCGCAGGCGCTTGGCCAGAATGTCATAACTGAACTGAATGTTGGAGAAGGTCTCCGGGGAGGGTATAAAGTGCAGTTCAGTACCGGCGACATCCGTTTCACCAATAATTTTTAACGGCTCATCCGGAATCCCTTGATGATACACCTGCTGATGAACCTTGCCATGGCGGCGAATGGTCAGTTTCAGCTGGCTGGACAACGCATTAACCACTGATACACCTACGCCGTGCAGACCACCGGAAACCTTGTAGGTATTGTCATCAAACTTACCACCGGCATGAAGCACCGTCATGATCACTTCAGCGGCAGAAATACCCTCTTCCTCATGGATATCCACGGGTATACCCCGGCCATTATCTTTAACCGTGATGGACTCATCCGGATGAATGATGACAGAAATCTTGTCGCAGTACCCTGCCAGCGCTTCATCGATGGAGTTATCAACCACCTCAAACACCATGTGGTGCAGGCCAGTACCATCATCGGTATCGCCAATGTACATCCCCGGGCGCTTGCGGACAGCATCCAGGCCCTTGAGGACCTTGATATTTGATGCGTCGTAGTTTTGTTCACTCATGCTCTATCATCTCCAAAGACTCAGCCCGGCGAATACTTTGCTGAGCAGGGTTCGGTATCACAGTAACTTGGCCATGTTTCACGTGAAACATTTTTACTTCCGTTTCGGGTAACCAGCAATGTTCCAGTGCCTCCTTCTCAACACAGGTGATGAAGGTCTGGCAGTTCATTTTTTGAAATAATCGACACAGCTTTTGTCGATTGGGAGTATCCAGTTCTGATGGCAGATCATCGACCAGAAAGATGCACTGTTTGTCTTGCAGCTCTTTGTAAAGAAACCCCTGGGCGAGTTTCAGTGCACAGACCACCAGTTTTAATTGACCCCGAGAGAGGATATCAACAGCACTGCCCTTGCCAATTCGAATTCTTAAATCTGCCCGTTGCGGTCCGGCATGGGTATAGCCGGATTGTACATCCCGTGTCAGTCCGCTACTGAGCACTTCATGGAGCGTCCTCTCCCGATCCCACCCCCGGTAATATTGGATAGAAAGATTATCCATATCTGCCAGTTCCGACAGAACCTCATTGAAGACCGGGGTCAGTCTCTGGATATAATCGTCCCGTAACTCGTCGATGGCATTGGCCGCTTTCTCGAACTCCAAGTTCCACGAAGTCAGTTCAGAACCGCTTATCCTACCATGACGAAGCAGAGTGTTCCGCTGTTTCAGCGCTTTTTGCAGCCGTTTCCATATAGGAAAAAAATCATGATGTTTCACGTGAAACACCCCCCAATCGATAAAGCTCCTTCTCAGTTTTGGAGAACCTTCAAGCAACCGAAAGGTATCCGGATTGATCACCTGTAATGGCAATAACCTGGCAAGATCTGAGGTGGATTTCAGGTTTTCACCAGAAACCCGTATCTGTAGCGATTCATCCCGCAGGTTTCTGGAAACACCAACGGGCACTAAAGTTTCACCTATACGGCCAAATACCGTACAAACCTCGGCACCCTGATTAATCACCGGTTTAATTCGGGAAGTACGAAAAGAACGGGCAACCCCGAGTATATGTATAGCTTCAAGGACACTGGTTTTACCACTGCCATTGAGCCCATAAAGTACGTTGACAGAAGAGGAAGGGGTAATCGAAACAGAGGAGAGGTTTCTGATATCGGTTATGGCGAGCTGTTGGATCATATTCTGTTTATTTCCGAGCCTGAGTAGCGCCGGATCAGGACAGGCGAGTGTCTGATGCCAGCATCAGACACTGACTGCTTGTGCTATAGCCTCATAGGCATAACAACATAGGTGGAGTCGCCAGATTCAGACTCCTCAAGAAGTGCACTGCTGTTGGGATCTGACAGAGTCATCTTGATGGTCTCGCCAGAAAGCACAGAAAGCACATCCAACAGGTAGCTGACGTTAAAACCGATCTCCATGGATTCACCGTGATAAGCCAGGCTCAACTCCTCTTCAGCCTCCTCCTGCTCCGGGTTATTGGCAATAACCTTGAGCTGGCCATCAGAAAGAATCAGGCGGATACCGCGGTATTTTTCATTGGAAAGAATAGACGCACGCTGGAATGTCTGGCGCAGCTCCTGACGGTCACCAATAATAATTTTGTTGCCGCCTTTGGGGATCACACGGTCATAGTCAGGGAACTTGCCGTCCACCAGTTTGGAGGTAAACATGAATTCACCGGTTTTGGCCCGGATATGATTGGCTCCAAGGATAATATGAACACTCTCCTCCTCTTCGGTAAGCAGACGGGCCATCTCAAGAATACCTTTACGGGGCACAATTACCTGATGCCTTTGGAGCTGATTGATATCGGCATCCACACTGCACATGGCCAGACGGTGCCCATCGGTAGCCACCGCACGGAGGCAATTCTGGCTGACTTCCAGCAACATCCCATTAAGATAGTAACGAACATCCTGCTGAGCCATGGCAAAGCCGGTACGATCAATCAGGCGACGAAGACGTGACTGACCAATGGTAAAGGAGATCGACCCGGCCTCTTCTTCAATGCTGGGAAACTCATTGGCTGGCAACGTGGAAAGGGTAAACCGGGCTCGGCCAGCCTTTACCTTGACCTTCTGATCATCCTGGCGCACTTCAATCATGGCGTTTTCCGGCAGGGACTTGCAGATATCCATCAGCTTTCTGGCCGGCACGGTAATCTCCCCGGCTTCAGCCGCATCCTCCAGGACGACACGGCCAACCAGTTCAACCTCCAGGTCAGTCCCGGTTAACGAGAGCTGCCCTGCTTCGACTACCATCAACACATTGGACAATACCGGCAACGTCTGTCTGCGCTCAACCACACCGGCAACCAGCTGCAGTGGTTTAAGCAATGCTTCCCGATTAATGGTAAATTTCATCGCTTTCCTTTCTCTTGATATAAAAAGGCATTCACCTTTTTATCAGGTTGAATAATGTGGAATTAACTTGTCAGTGAGCGCAACAGGTTTTTGTAATCGCTTTTGATCTCGCTATCCACTTCGACCAGTTCCTTTACTTTACGGCAGGCATGAAGAACGGTGGTATGGTCTCGTCCACCATAGGCATCACCAATCTCCGGTAAACTATGGCTGGTCAACTCTTTCGAGAGCGCCATGGCAATTTGCCTTGGCCTTGCCACAGAACGGCTGCGACGCTTGGAAAGAATATCCGCTACTTTGATCTTGTAGTACTCGGCAACCGTCCTTTGGATGTTGTCTATACTGACCTGTTTATCCTGCAAAGCCAACAGATCTTTCAGGGACTCACGGATCAGGTCAATATCAATACGGCGCCCCATAAAGTGGGCGCTGGCAATCACTCGCTTCAGGGCGCCTTCGAGTTCACGCACATTGGAACGTATTCTCTGGGCAATAAAGAAGGCGGCTTCAGGGGGCAGCTCCACCTTCTGCTGTTCTGCCTTTTTCATCAAAATGGCAACCCGGGTTTCCAACTCAGGGGGTTCAACGGCAACTGTCAACCCCCAACCAAACCGGGATTTCAGACGCTCTTCAACACCACTGATCTCCTTTGGGTAACGGTCACAGGTCAGAATCATCTGCTGGCCACCTTCGAGCAACGCATTGAAGGTGTGGAAAAACTCTTCCTGCGAGCGCTCTTTGCCGGCAAAAAACTGAATGTCATCAATCAGCAGAGCATCAACAGAACGATAATACTTTTTAAAGTCATTGATGGCATTGAGCTGCAGTGCCTTGACCATATCCGCAACAAAGCGTTCAGAGTGTAAATACACCACCCTGGCATGACTGTTCTGCTTAACCAGGAAATTACCCACCGCATGCATCAAGTGTGTCTTACCCAGACCGACACCGCCATATAAAAACAGCGGGTTATAGGACGCACCAGGGTTTTCTGCCACCTGTCGAGCGGCCGCCAGGGCCAACTGGTTTGATTTGCCCTCAACAAATGTTTCAAAGGTGAACCCCGTATTCAGGGAGCTGTGATGCTTGATAGACCCCTCAACTTCAACCTGCCGAACCGGTGTTACCGGCTCTTCAGACATATCGTTGGCAGACTCTTTCAGAGGGTTCACCATACTCTGCGAGAGTTCTTCAGCCTGTGCTTCCTGTGAAGGCATGCCAACAGGCTCGGACACCAGATCGGATTCCGGTTTATTGTCCTTTGCTACCGGTAAAGAAGACACCAGCTCATGAGTAACCACTGAACGTTCAATGGCAGCCTGTTTCAGCGGATTCTCAATGGATTTCTCTGAGTTTGCCACCGTTGCAGCAGGCTGAAACTCTCTTGGACGCGCTGATCGTTTGCTCAGAGAAGGCGGCCGACGATTAGAAACTGCCAAAGCAACGGCTGGAGAATTCCCATCGGACAGTTCATCCAGAATCTCTTCGATTCTTGGCAGAAACTTTTCTTTCACCCAGTCAGCAACAAAACGGTTGGGAGCCAGTAAGCACAGATCTTGTTCATCCCCCATCACCTTCAAGGGGCGAATCCAGGTATTGAACTGTTGGGAAGACAGCTCATCCTGCAAAATATCGATACATTTTTGCCACAGCTCAAGGGGCAGCACAGGCGCTCTCCTAATTACCTAATCACCTGGGAGGCTGTCCGAGAATAGACTGCCCTACGCGGCAACTGCTCCTGCGTT
>NZ_JAHHPO010000757.1 GCF_024606365.1 Endozoicomonas sp. ONNA2 | reverse complement strand
ACGATGTTTTGACTTGCAACCTGCCAGCAAATTCGTTTGTGGTGCCGCCATCGTCCCCCTGACAGATAGTACATTTGAACGACTGATCGCTGACATTACCTCTGATACCTTCCATATTTGTACCTGTATTGGTGATTGAGTAATTACCCGATTGGACAATAAAAAGCAGCGGAAGTTCCCGAAACCTGTGGCTGGATTATCGATGGTTCAGCGAACTCTGTAAGCAGTCAGGGGCTTGCCACAGTATTTCAAATGTCCCTTGTTATGAAGGTAGAATTTTTGAGCCACTGTCAACGTTCTCGCCACAATCACCCTTTATCAACTTTGACCCAACCGGTAAATTTCTCACAGCAACAAATCCCATTTTCTGCAACGCTGGAACCAGAGCACTGACCTGATCATCCAGCCCTGTGTGCATAAAGAGATCACCGGACTTCGCATCAAATCCGGTCGGGTCCAACAGGCTGACAACCCGGCGGGCAATAGCAGAGCCGGAGTCGATCCATTGAATGTCGGCAGATACCTGTTGCAACACCGTTCTCAGTAAAGGGAAGTGGGTACAGCCAAGGACGACTACATCCGGCACCGGTTCTGCGCCAAGAAAAGGGCCAAGAATCCGGTGTAGACTGTGCTCTGAAACCGGCTCCCCCCGAAGGTACTGTTCAGCCATCTGCACCAATTCGCTGGAACCCACTCGAAGCACCTGACAGTCCGCGGCAAAATCATCAATCAGCTGATCGGTATAGCCGCGGGCAATGGTGCCGGGAGTCGCCAGAAGCCCGATGCATCGGTTTTTTGAGTACTCACTGGCCGTCTTGATGGCTGGCACCACACCCACAACGGGGAAATCCAGCTCTGCGCGTACCCTGGGCAGTGAGATGGTGCTGGCAGTATTACAGGCTATAACAGCAAGCGAGGGATCAAACTGTTCGGCTAATGCATTCAGGCAGAGGCTGGTACGCTCAATCACTTCCTGTTCGGGCTTTGGACCATAGGGAAAGCCCCGGGTATCAGAACAGTAAACCACCGGAGCATCAGGTAAAGCCTGCTTTATTTCCTGATAGATACTCAGGCCACCAACACCGGAATCGAAAATAACAATGGGCTTTACCTTTTTATTCACGGCTGTTTTCACAAGATGTTTCCACAGAAATGGGTTATTCAGTTTGACCATCAACAGGGTGATGAAGTTTCCCCAACCGCCATTGATGACGCAATCAGCGTTGTTCCCCATTAATACAGTCTGTGAGACGGCAACCTGAAGGTAATGCATTATCTTGGGACATGTGCCACGCAGCAAGCGAACCCACCTGCACAACTCTGCGGGTGCAGGAGGAACAAAAGCAAAAAGGATGGAGGGGAAGACCTCCCCCGAAGGGGCTTAAGACGCTATAACTCACGTCGGTCATTTAGCCAGAGACTGAAGCAGTCGGCGATCATCATCAATTTGTGCCACCAATACTCCGAGTGTGGTGAGGTCAAGTCTATCTTGGCTGAAGACCGTTTCAGGGTCCCGCATAATAACATAGTCCCTATCTTTGCTACCGACAGTTTCAGTATCCTGAATAACAGCATCTTCTGGCATTTTTTTCTCAAATCCCATACCTTTTAAATCCTCTTCCGCCGTATAAATAAGCACATCGCCCGTTTTTGCCATTGCTTGCTCGATCTCCATACGGTTTATAACCTTTTCCATACCCCCTAATTGTTGCATAAGCACTCTCTTATGAACCAAAAGAGCCTCCCCTAATTGATCCCTGACATCCCGGGGTATCTTTCTCAGGATATCTTCGCAACCAATGAGGCTACCGCCGTGTTGCAAAAAGGCTTTTGCCGCCTCATAGTTGCCGGAGCTTAACGCATAATGAACGGGTGTACCTGAATGACACCACCAGCCTGCCTCATTTAACTCGCCCTTGTGGAGATTATCTTTGACATAGTCGCCCAAGGCAGCATCCTGAAATACCGGGACCGTATAGAAACTTCTGGGAGCGATTTTATCGGCGGTGCACAGCGCGGTAATCATCTCGGGACTGCCGGATTCTGCCAGGGCATAAAGCAGGGGCTTATTGTTGACTGACAGTTGCTGTATGGGTTCCTGCAACAACTTTAATTCTGATTGCCTATTATTTTCCACACATCTTCTATTATGTGCTAACACTTCATCCTTCAACGCCTCAAGATGTTTGGTAAAACCCTCGACATCATTTTCCTTCAATACCTTGGAGATGTCTGCCGCCCTGGCGGACTGACCGCACATTCTGTTATTGATGCTGCTGGCGACCCCGGAGAGTGCTTTGGTAATGGCCCAGCGGCTTTTATCACTTTGAACCGCTCCACCGGCTCTCGGAACATGCTGTTGACTGGAGGTCTCATTTATTGTTCTCCCATTCCAACTACCCTCTTTGCCGATTTTGCCGGATTTTTCGGGAGATTCGCCTTCAAGTTCAGGGGTTTTTGTGGGGACATTCCCGGGAGTGTTTATTTTGTTGGTACTGAAGGTCATAACTAAATCCTTTTTTAATTAATCCTCGATTAACTTTAGCTAAAGTGCGATCACGTTGTTGTGACAGCTGAGTGAACTGTCAAATCTATATCCCCTTAAGCCATTGAAAGGAGCAATGGAAGTTACCCCTTTTCCGTAGTACAAAGCAGCCTTGAAACTTGTGACGGGAGTAACGCTATGAATCACAGGGCTTTTCAGGATCAACTGGCTCAGTTCCCGGCTAATGCTGCGAATATCCTGCAACAGTTGATTCACCAGCAGGGCTGTCTTGAGCCAGAACAAGTGAATGAGCTTCAGGGCTTGATGGAGTTGCCATCGGAAGATCTTCTCAAAGCTCTGCTTCCTCTCGCTGCCGCTATGAGCACCTGCCCGATTTCACATTTTTCCGTAGGGGCCATTGTTGAGGGCTTTCGCGCACAAGGCCAGGGGCCTGTCTATCTGGGTGCCAACCTTGAAATAGCCGGGCAGCCTCTGAAAATGGCCATTCACGCTGAGCAGGCGGCGATCAGCAATGCATGGCACCGGGGAGAAACCCGCCTGCGCCGTCTGGTGGTCAATGAAGCCCCCTGTGGGCACTGCCGACAGTTCATGAACGAACTAAATGGGATCGATCAGATGGATATTCTGATCAGTCGGCTCGATAGTGATCAACAGCGGCACTATAGCATCTCAACCCTGCTGCCAGACGCCTTTGGCCCCGCAGACCTGAAACAAGACTCTCGGTTGATGAGCCCATCGTTGCTTTGCCTGGAGAGCCCGGCCCCTGCAGACAAGCTGGTCAATGCCGCAACAGAAGCTGCCCGCCGGAGCTATGCGCCTTATTCCGGCTGTCACTCAGGCATCGCTCTTTTTATAGATAATGAAGATATAATTTCTGGTAGATATGCTGAAAACGTAGCCTTCAACCCGGGAATGACCGCCGTAGAGGCCGCCCTGGTTAATCTCCGTCTATCCAGCCTGACCAAGGCACCGGGTAAGATTATTGACGCTGTTATGGTGGAAAAACAGGCTTCCATTTCTCATAAGGCCATGGCAGATTCAATCTTTAGTCATAAAGGAACAGAGTTGCGCTATTTCGTTGTATAAACTTATAGAAACTCATTGAGTAAGGAGGCCAGATTGTGAGTTCCGGTTACAAAATTGATTCATCATCCTCTCCCCATCTTGACTACGGCCAGGGCAATGGCGACAGCCTGGATAACAATGAAAGCAGTACCGACGCTTTGCCGACGGACCACAAATCTTACATTGACCGCTCAGGCTCAAGACAGGGTGAGGATAAATCACTGGACATGCGTAAAGCCCGTAAAAAAAACAAGCGCAAAAAGAAAAAAATTTCTGAGAGAAATACCAAAGAGTTTAATGATGGCCAAGCCGATGAGTGAAGGTCATCGCCACACTGCCGTCTACCTCCACTCACAACACCCTTTGCCGAATTCCATTCCCGGTGAAAAGATCGGGAATTACCGGATAGATGGTGTACGCTGCTGCACGGGTTTATGACATTTACATAATGCTTGCTTATGAAAAGAATAGATGCTTGCGGGCATAGTGATGACCCGCAACACTACGATGTACTGATTGTCGGTGGCGGGATGGTGGGTGCCGCCATTGCCTGTGGCCTTGGCCAACAGGGAATAAGGGTTGCCATATTCGACCACTGTGAGCCATCCCCATTACCTGCAGACGCTTTACCTGAACTGCGAGTATCTGCCCTCAGCACCGCATCGGAGGAAATTCTTCGCCAACTGGGCGCGTGGCCATATATGCAGTCCAGCCGTATGACGCCCTATCGTCGCATGGCGGTTTGGGAAAAACTGCATTCCCCCTTTGGCAAAGAGATAGACTCAAGAGCAAACCGGGTGATGTTTGACGCCAGAAAGATTAATCACTCGCAGCTGGGTTTTATTGTTGAAAACCGGGTGACTCAGTCAGGTCTGTCAGAGGTCATCAAATCCTGTCCATCCGTCTCTTTTTTCTGTCCGGTCAGTATTCAAACCCTTCATACTGCTTCGGCGCACCTTATGATTGAGTTAGCCGATGGTCGTCGCTTTTCCGGTGATCTGTTAGTGGGAGCCGACGGTGCCGATTCACAGGTTCGCCAGGCTGCCGGGCTGGCCATGGAACAACGGGATTATGAGCAACAATGCCTGGTAGGGACCGTTGAAATTGTCGGCGGCTGTCAGGATATGACCTGGCAAGCCTTTACCCCGACAGGCCCCGAGGCCTTTTTGCCACTGCCGGACATTAACGGTAGAAGTTACGGATCGATTGTCTGGTATAACCATCCGGAGCAAGTTAGAGAACTGCTGGCACTGTCCAAAGAGGCCTTCATTAAAGTGCTGAAATCCTCGTTCCCTGCGGAACTGCCCGACGTGATTCAGCTTCACGAGCGTGCTGCCTTCCCCATTGCCCGGCGCCATGTTACTGAGTATTTCCGCCAGGGTGTCGTTCTGGCTGGCGATGCAGCCCACACGATAAACCCGCTGGCAGGGCAGGGGGTAAACTTGGGTTTGCAGGATGCCGCCTGGCTGATTGAAATTCTGGTGGATGCCGCAAGGGCTGGTGAAAACCTCGGAAGCACGAAGGTTCTCGCCCGTTATGAAAAAGCCAGGCGAAGCGATAATGCCTTGATGATGAACACGATGGATGCTTTTTACCATACCTTCAGTAATCAGAGTAAGCCGCTGCAGCTGCTGCGAAATCTCGGCCTGACTCTGGCTGGCAAGCTGTCACCCGCGCTCAATCAGGTTATGAAGTACGCCATGGGGCTTTCTGGCAAACAGCCAAAGCTGGCCACCGGTGAAAAGCTATAACCGGTGAAAAGCTATAACCTGTGAAAAACTATAAATTGGTACTACTGGCTCGCAACAAAACGCACCCGAACAAACTGAAAGTACCCGCAAAGGTAGATACACTGATTGCACTTCGTAAAACCCTGATGCCCCTCTGCCCCTTAGCGGCATAAGATGGCCGCTGCACTATCTATGACTTGCTATGACTTGGGGTAGCAGACGATGAGAACGATGATTTCAAACGGTTTCAAGTTCACGGCCATAGCCTCTTTGGGATTCTGGTGGGCCTGGCTGCTGGCTGGGGCGACTTATTATTATACGATTGAACAGGCTTCTTTATGGTCTTCATTCACCTCAGGTGCAGGTATTGGTCTGGTAGTCATGGTTTGCGGTGTGTTCAGTGCCATGATCTCCGACTCTCTGAACTGATCTTGTGTCCCAATTGGTAAATTGTCCTGCCCGAATTATTGGTCATTGTCAGACTTTTGCCGATTACCAGCATGACTAATAAAAAAAATAACCCGTGAACAAAGCCTCTATTTAAAGCACGTTCATCGTGCTACTGTCCCGATATTTTCTGGCAGAAACTGTTATGAAGGATTGATTTCAAGGATGATCATGACTAATAACCTCTTGATTAGCGTCCTGAGTCTACTGTTTTTGCTGGTGGGCTGTGATTTTTCTGAACATAAGAAGCGGCCCGCGTATGAACAGTTCCAGCCCGGGGAAGATATGCCCGGTGGCACTGCTTCTGTTTTGGTTACGGGGTTTAATACCATTGCCAAGCCTTCAGCTAATATGCCGGTATTTAACCGTTTAAACTTTCATAAAGGCAATGCGCTGTTCCGCCAGGGTTGGCAGCCAGAATCCGGTGAGGATTTGGCTTCGGATGGGTTAGGGCCTCTGTTTCATACCACCAGCTGCGGCAATTGTCATATTCATGATCGAAGAGGGCATGCCCCAGAAGATGGTGAGGTTACCGATGCATCGGTTCTGGTTCGGCTCAGCATTCCCGCAATGACCGATGAGCAGAAGAAACGCCTGAAAAAATCAGGGGTGATTCCTGAACCTACCTATGGTGGACAGCTGCAGGTTAATGCCATTGAGGGTGTGAGGCCTGAAGGCAGTGTCAGGGTTACCTTTGAATATTTCAAGGTAGCCTTTGCCGATGGTCATCAGGTTGAGCTTCGCAAACCAATATTCACCATGGAGAATCTTGGCTATGGTCCCTTGGCTGACAATACCCTGGTATCCATGCGGATTACGCCGTCCATGATTGGTATTGGCCTGCTGGAAGCCATTTCCGAGAAAAGTCTGCTGGCCAATGAAGATCCTGAAGATCAAGATGCCGACGGTATTTCAGGCAGAGCCAACCGGGTCTGGGATATCCAGAAGCAAAGAACCTCCATTGGCCGATTTGGTTGGAAAGCAGGGGTTCCAACCCTGCGACAGCAGTCGGCTGCGGCATTCAATGGGGATATGGGGCTGACCACTAGCCTGTTACCGGATGAATCCTGCACCGGGCGGCAAAAGGATTGTCTGGCGGCCCCAAAGGGTGTGGCGCCCGATGTGTCTGACTTTGTCCTGGACAAAGTGGTATTTTACAGCCGTCATGTGGGTGTTCCTGTTCGAACCAATGCCAAAAAGCCAGAAGTGTTAAAGGGTAAGAAATTATTTAATGAAGCCGGCTGTGCGGGCTGTCATCAACCCAGTTTCAAAACGGCTTCCATGGATGTTCAATCCCAAACCGCCATGACGGTTATTGAGCAAGAGCAGGCTAATCAACTGATCTGGCCTTACAGTGACTTTCTTCTGCATGATATGGGGGAAGGGCTTGCTGATGGACGCCCTGAGTTTCTGGCCACAGGGCGAGAATGGCGCACACCGGCGCTCTGGGGTATTGGCCATACCCAGCTTTTGGATCGAAGAACAGGCTTTCTTCATGATGGTCGAGCCAGAAGCTTAATGGAAGCGATCCTCTGGCATGGTGGCGAAGCCAAACAATCCCGGGGCAATGTGTTAAAGATGAATGTGGGTGAACGCAAGGCTCTGGTGGCTTTTATCAAATCTCTTTGATTTATGTAAATAGCAAGTACACAAAGCGCTAATGCTGGTTCTTAATCACCTTTGCCGTGAAAAATATTTTGCTTAACCATTTTTCAGCCCAGAGGGTGGCGCAAAATATTTTCACGTGCCTTAGCCCGGATATTTCATAAACGTGCTCCCGATCTCGCTTGTCCTTTGCCGCTC
>NZ_JAHHPO010000756.1 GCF_024606365.1 Endozoicomonas sp. ONNA2 | reverse complement strand
GATTTGAATGTCAATATCACCAATTTTTCCGAGACACTAATATTCAACACATAAAAAGCACAGAATAGACTGCCCCGGACGTAATATGACTGACAATACCAGGCTGCCTCTTATCCTGGAACCAGAAGCGCTGGAATTCCTGCTCACTGCCGAAGAGAATGCGTCAATAAAAGAGCGTCTGATTATTATTGACTTGGGCAATCCCCAGCTGTATCAGCAGGCGCATGTGCCCGGAGCCATCCATGTGCAACCCCATCTGCTGGTCGCCGGAACGCAACCTGCCCGCGGCAAACTGCCAGCACTGAACCAACTGGAATCTTTGTTCAGTGAGTTGGGTTTTACCGGCAAAGAGCACTTCATTGTATACGATGATGAAGGCGGTGGTTGGGCGGGGCGCTTTATCTGGACGCTGGATGTTATTGGTCACCGGCAATACTCTTACCTCAACGGTGGTATCCATGCCTGGTTGAAAGAAGGCCATCCAAGAGAGTCCGGGGCAAACGTGAGAACCTCCACAGAAGCTTCCCTGACGATTGACAGCAGTGTTATTGCCAGCTGCGACTTCATTCTTGAGACCCTGGCAAGCCCGGAGTTTACCATCTGGGATGCACGCTCTTTGGAGGAATACCGCGGAGAAAAGGTCATGGCACAGAAAGCCGGCCATATTCCCGGGGCCATTAATTTCGAGTGGACCCGGGCCATGGACCCGGAAAAGAATTATCGCATTAAAGAGGGGCTGGTTGCCGAGCTTGCTGCTCTTGGTATTAACACAGATCAACAAATCATCACCCACTGTCAGGCTCATCATCGTTCCGGGTTTACTTATCTTGTGGCTAAAGCCCTTGGTTTTAAATCGGTCAGAGCCTATGACGGCTCATGGTCTGAATGGGGGAATCTGCCCCATACGCCGGTTGCTCAATAAGCTAACATGGCAATAGGAAGCATAATCACCGAAGGTGCAGTGAGCCCTGCCATGAATTACAATTGCTGCCACTTTCCTATTTTTTCCTGGTCAGACAATGATTCAAATGAAGTTGTTTCAGCCTTTGGCGCGTGCCAATACAAATCAAGAACTGCCATACACATAGACGACAGGCTATTTCAGGTACTAACTATCAGGTACTAACTTTCAGGTACTAACCACAGGATATGCCATCACCGTGAAAGACAAACTGTTTGCAGCTGTTCAGTATGTGCTGCCCCATCATCTGATCTCCAGGGCTGTATTCTATTTTGTGGAATGCCAGATTCCATGGTTCAAAAATGGCCTGATTCGCCTGGCTATTGATCACTACCACGTCAATATGAGTGAAGCGAAACGGCAAGACGCTGAAGAGTACCTCCACTTCAATGACTTTTTTACCCGATCATTAAAGGATGGCGCCCGACCTTTACCAGAAGACCCGGCGATAATTGTCAGCCCGGCCGATGGTGTCATCAGTCAGATAGGGGACATCAAGAACGGCAGGATATTTCAGGCCAAAGGCCATGACTACAGCCTGGTGGAACTATTGGGTGGTGATCTGGATCTTGGACAAGAGTTTATGGGTGGCAAATTTGCCACTATTTACCTCGCCCCTAAAGACTACCACCGTGTCCACATACCTGCGGCCGGTTCCCTGCACAAGATGGTCCATGTGCCCGGACGCCTGTTCTCTGTAAGCCAGGGGACTGTTGAGAATATCCCCAATCTCTTTGCCCGGAACGAACGGGTGGTCAGCATCTTTGATACCCAATACGGCCCCATGGCAGTCATCATGGTTGGGGCCATCAATGTTGCCAGTATCGAGACCGTGTGGGCTGGTCTGGTAACACCGCAAAGGGGGCAAGTTGCTACCACCACCTATGGCGAAGCCAGTCAGTCGGTTGAGCTAAGTCGTGGTGATGAACTGGGCCGCTTCAAACTGGGATCCAGCGCTATTGTGCTCTTTGGCAAAAACCAGATTGAGTGGCTGAAAAACTGGCAACCGGGCCTGTCCATCAAGATGGGTGAGGCATTAGCCCAGGCCAGTATTGATAAATAAAAATGCTGATTAAGTTAGAGTAGAGTTACTTGAGCACTGGACTCATTCCTGCGGTCGTCGCTAAACCCGGAGAGACTCACTGTCAGGTTTAGCGATAGCCTCGGTCTTATGTGGGAGTGCATTTATCATACGAATTCAGGATATTTGATTTCATATGGCCAGCTACTTATGTGAATCCATCCCGGGCTGATACACTTCAACCTTTTTTTCGCTGCCGCTCTGGCAGTGCCATTCGGAAAAAAGTTCATAGCAAAGACATTTGGCAAACACCGAAATGCAATGTCCTTGTATTCATGATGTCTGGAAATATCGGTAAACTTGATGCCTGCTGGATAGTGTCAAAGGTATATATCGTGACAACGTTAAAACTTGGCATTGTGATGGACCCTATTGCCTCCATCAATTACAAGAAAGACAGCTCCCTTGCCATGCTGCTGGCGGCCAGTCACAAAGGCTGGCAACTGTTTTACATGGAGCAGGCTGACCTTTACCAGAAAGAAGGTATTGCCATGGGCAGCGTCAAGCCGTTAACCGTCAATGCTGACCCTGAGAACTGGTTTGCACTGGATGTGCGCCAGGAGATGCCGCTGGATGCGCTGGATGTCATCCTGATGCGCAAGGACCCGCCGTTTGATATGGAATTTATCTACAGCACGTACCTGCTGGAACAGGCTCAGGCAGCTGGCACACTGATCGTTAATAACCCCCGCAGTATCCGTGACTGTAACGAGAAGATGTTTGCCACACTGTTTCCACAGTGCACGCCTCCGGTCATGGTTTCCCGCAGCCCAAGGCTGCTCAAAGAGTTTGCGGCAGAACATGGTGATGTGGTCCTGAAGCCACTGGATGGCATGGGTGGCAGCTCTGTTTTCCGCACGACTACCCATGATCCGAATTTAAGCGTGATCATAGAAACCTTGACGGAAATGGGCCAGCGTCAGGCCATGATTCAAAAGTTTATTCCGGATATTACCTCCGGTGACAAGCGCATCCTGATGATTGATGGGGAACCCGTTCCCTACTGCCTGGCACGCATTCCTGCTGCCGGGGAACTCAGAGGCAACCTGGCAGCAGGCGGTACCGGTGAAGGACGCCCCCTGAGTGAACGGGATCTGTGGATTGCCCGCCAGGTGGGGCCACAGCTGCGCAAGAAAGGCCTGATTTTTGTTGGACTGGATGTTATTGGCGACTACCTCACCGAAATCAACGTTACCTCACCGACCTGTATCCGTGAGCTGGATAACCAGTTTACCCTCAATATCGCCGGGCAGTTGATGGATAAAATTGAGGAAAAACTCAAGGCCAGGCCCTGACCAGACGATTATTCTATAGACTGTTTTTTCAACAGGCTCCAAGAGCCCTTGATAAAAGGGCTCATATCGTATTAACCAGGACGGCTCTGCCATTGGGCTTTACCAGAGAAAGCAGTAACCAGAAAGCTATGACTCAGCCAGCGACCATTTCATCCGCAGTATCGACGGCAGACCGCCTGGGTTTTACCCTGTTTATGGCGGTGGTCCTGCACGTTCTGGTGGTACTGGGGCTAACGTTTAGCTTCGAGGACAAGCCTGCCCCTCCGCCTACTCTCGAAGTGACTCTGGCCCGTTACCAAAGCAAAGAGGAACCCAAACAAGCCGACTACCTTGCCCAGATCAATCAACAGGGCAGCGGTACTCTGGAAGAAAAAGCATTGCCCTCCAGTGACCAGCAGGCACAGTTTCAGGAAGAGACCATCAAAGAAGTCCAGCCACAGTCACAAACAGCGGCTCAACCAAAGCAAACCGTGACACAACAGAACCGTATTACCACTGTGGCAAAGAGCGAGCAGCAAGCAAGCGATGACAGTGTAAGGCAGGAGCCCATTGCCGTTGATAAAGACCAGCCACGCAAGCAGATTGACCTGAAAAAAGAAATTGCCAGCCTGGAATCTCAGTTCCATCAGCAGCGCCAGGAGTTCGCCAGGCGCCCTCGAATCAAAAGGCTGACAGCGGCCTCAACCATGCAGGAAGCCGGGGCATTTTATAAAGAGTCCTGGCGACGGAAGGTTGAGAAGGTGGGCAACATCAACTATCCGGAAAAAGCGCGTCAGCTTCGGCTCTATGGCGAGTTACGCTTGATGGTTGCTATCAACCGGGA
>NZ_JAHHPO010000755.1 GCF_024606365.1 Endozoicomonas sp. ONNA2 | reverse complement strand
TTTAGAAATGTCGAAGTTATTTCAGGACAGCTCCTATATACTCTTGATCCTGATTTCGTGAGCCAGGAAAGGGGGAAGAGCCTTTAAAATAATAACAGTCAATATTCGCCCATGTGAATTCTGCACTTCCTCTGCTACGTGGTGCCTGAGGTATATGTCCAGGTGGATTCTGCGAATGGTTTGCTTGAATTAGCAGGCTATCCGAAAATAGCCTCCTGTGAGCAGTTTATTTCACCTTCTTGCAAGTCAATCAGCCATTCACCAGAAAGTGAACCCAGATACTGCCAACAAACCCAAGGGCAATCGCCCAACTCCAGCGGATATGGGTCATAAATGTGTAGCTACCTTTTGATGTCCCCATCAAGGCAACGCCCGCTGCGGAGCCTATGGATAACAGGCTGCCGCCCACACCCGCCGTCAGCGTTATCAATAACCACTGAAAGGCATTCATTTCCGGATCCATTCCGATAACGGCAAACATGACCGGAATGTTGTCGACAATGGCCGAGACCAAACCGGCGATGATATTGGTCCACGTTGCCCCAAGGTCGGCATACATGGTTTCCGAGGCAAGGTCGAGGTAACCGAGATAGCGCAGGCCACCCACCGAGAAAATGACACCAAAGAAGAACAGCAGAGTGTCCCATTCGGCATGGGCCACTTCCTGGAATATATCGATTTCCTCCCCTTTTGGTCGAGGACGTGCAGTCAACCGGCGGTTACTGGTCAGCCCCCGGATACCCATGAGATAGGTATAAAACATCAACAGGGCAAAACCGGTCATCATCCCCATAAATGGTGGCAAACCTAAACCTTTTTCAAAACTGACAGCCAGAAAAATGGTCACCAGGAAAAGACAGCAGATGATAATACCACCCCGAAGAATGGTACTATCCACTTGCACACCGGGCGGATGCCCTTTCTCAATGAAAAAGCTCATGATGATGGCCGGTACCAGCCAATTGACCACCGACGGTACAAAGAGACTGAAAAAGTTAAAGAACTCCACCTTGCCTGCCTGCCACACCATCAAAGTGGTGATATCACCAAAGGGGCTGAAAGCACCACCGGCATTGGCAGCAACGACCACATTGATCATCGACAGGGTAATAAACTCCGGATGACCGGCACCTACCGCCATGATCACCGCGCCCATTAACAGCGCCGTGGTAAGATTGTCGGCCACCGGAGAGATAAGAAAGGCCATAGCGCCGGTTATCCAGAAGAGTCCCCGGTAATCAAAACCCTTGCTGATCAGCCAGCTGCGTAACGTAGCAAACACCTGTCGGTCTTCCATGGCATTAATGTAAGTCATGGCGACCAGCAGAAAGAGGAACATCGCCGCATACTCTTCAAGATCATGCATGACCGCTCGTTTTAGTTCTTCCTGAGGAACTCCTTTTTGTATAGCAATGAAAGCAATCACTGCCCAGATGACTCCGGCAGCCATCATCACCGGTTTAGACTTGCGCAGATGCAGCTGCTCTTCAGCCATGACCATGCAGTAGGCAATCACAAAAAGGCAATGCAGGCCCAGGCTAGCGGGCTGGATGTTACCGCCAGTATATTATCTCCAGCCAGTGCCGCTGCTGGCAGGCTGGTTAATACTCCCAACGGGAGCCTTTTCATTATTGCCATCATGCTTCAGCCCCACAGGCTCCATCTGAAGCCAGTGATGAATGGATAAATTTAAATTGCCGAAGGATACCTATGCCGAGGGCAGAGTGCAAAACAGCAGAAAGTGAAAGCAGCCATCATGAAATGGCCGCAGAGGCAGGCAAGGTGGAGTTCTTTAACTTTTTCAGTC
>NZ_JAHHPO010000754.1 GCF_024606365.1 Endozoicomonas sp. ONNA2 | reverse complement strand
AAAAATTTCCGACTTTTTAGACCAATTTGCTGCCACCGCAGTAGGGCAGTCTATTATCGGACAGCCTCCTGGACTACCCTTTTCATTTCAACAATAAGCACCATCCCGGATTGAATCAGGTACTTACTGTTACTGATTCTCAGAAAAGCGGCCATTATACCCCAAAGACAAACAGAGTCAGCCGTTGCCAAACAAAAAAAGCCGTACTGCTCACCAGTACGGCTTGAGAGATAGAATGTTAATACTGAATACTTTTTGGGGTATACCTCGATATTCTTTCTCAGACTGGATGCGACTTGGGAAGAGCCGCCTCATAGCGTTCCTGATCCCTGACGGCCTCGATAACCATGGCATCCACCTCTCGCTCTGCTTCGAGCAACTGGGCAAGCTGTCTGGACTCAACAGAGTCAACAATGCCCCCACCCGATTCCTTGCTCAGCGCTTCTTGCATATCAGCCATTCGCTCTTTTACCAGAAGCAGTGTGAAAGCCTGTGGATTATCAGCCCCCTCAAGACTGAGACTGTCGCCAAGGTGGGGCTGATCGACGGGATGTTCTTCACTGGCTGTCACTGTTGGCTCTGCCGAGGTTATCAGAGACTGTGATTTTTTGGCATCCTCAGAACTCTGGCCAGGATATGGCTGATCGACTGTACTTTCTCCAGTGGCTTTCACTGACGTCGCTGCAAGCATCAACGCCTGTGGATTATGGGTGCTACCGGGATTAGCGACGGGATTTTTTTCACTGCCTGTCATCGGTGGCTCGGCAAGCAGTACCAGAGCAAGGCCTTCGGCAGCATCAGTCAGCTGTTGGTCAGATGGAGCGGCCTGACTTCTCACTGCAGCCAGTGCAGACGTATCTCGAGCTGAATAGAAACCGAACAGGTTATCAACCAACTTCGGGTTTACCAGCGATTTCAAATGCTCAGTAGAACCTTCAACACCCTGGTGCTGAAGACTTTTAACGTTACGATCAGATTCCCGAATGGTCTTCTTGTCATACTCAGCAACAATGAGACTGGCCAGCCTGGAGCGAACCTCGTCGCTGTCAAAACGCTTTTCTAATATCTTTAATTCATGTTTAAGTTCATCCAGCTGCTCTTCACCGGATTCCAGTGATTCCGGACTGACAGGCTTCACCAGGGGGACCGACAGGTCCCTGACCGCATTATTCTCAGAACTCAAAAGCAGTGCTTGTTTTGCAGTCAGTCGCACCTCCGTGGTCATTTTCTTACCTTTTAATGCTTCTATTTCAGCATCCAGTGCTGGCTTCTGGTAGTCAGGAGCGCGGCCCCGATATGCCATTTTGCTGTTGATCGAACTCTGCGTTACCTCAATCGATTTTTGCATTGCACTAATGTCCGATGCGAGAGAGACTTGTGCCTGCCGGTCTGCAGCGCGTATTTCAATCGTTGTCACACTATTAAGTACTTTAATGTCATTAATTGCACCTCTTAAGGACAACAACAGGTTTTGAGTATCAGAAAGATCAAGCTCCCCGGGGGTCAGGGCATTATTATGGGCAATAGTGGCACGCAACGAATCAAGCTTGCCCTGCAACGCCTGCGCCAGATAGTTAACGCCACCACCATTATTTGCAGGCGCATTCAGAGAGACCCCTCCCTGACTTCCACCCGAGCTGCCCCCCCCGATTTGCGAGACAGAGTTTGCTGAACTGAAGCCACTACTTACCCCATTTCCAGGACCTGACGAAACGTTAACCGGTACGCCCGGAGCAGGAGTAATGCCTGTTTGTACTCCACCGGATTCTCCAACTGAACTCGACATAATAACGCCCTCCCTGACCCTGCCATGCCTGAAATTTCAAATATTCTTTTAACGGGCAATAAACAATCCCCGGAACATCTTCATTGCAACTTGCCACCCACAAAACTGGTCAATTTTTTTGCCTGCAAAAGCTCATCTTTCCAGCGAGCAGATTGGCTTGCCCTGATCACGGCTTCTGACAAGGCTGCTTGGGCCAGAGACCACTGTTCAATCTCAATAAAGGATTTAGCCATCATCAAAGATGCCCTTGGGTCCTGCTGATCAAGCTTTGCCCCATGAGCCAGCGTTGCCGCAGCCTGGGCAAACAGGGAAAGCTCATACTGAGACAAGCCCAGGCCAAGGAAATAGGAATAGCTGGTATGATCAAGCAGGCAGAGATGTCGGAAGATCTTTAATGCATCGGTATAATGCCCGGAATTAAATTGGGCAAAAGCCACCCGGTATACAGCATCAAGCTGGCTTTGGTCCATATTACGAAGTTCTTTCATGGTGCCACCGTTAGCCAGATAGGCAAGCCAAAGTGACGCAGAGGATGGCTGATCAGCCTTATTATCCATAACCCTCGAAAGCCTCATCCCTGATAAAATTATGTAAGGTATTATTCAATTATAACCAGTTTATATTTATATCCATTCATCATTAATAGCAACAAGGCAGAACACCCACTCAATCACATTAAAAATCAAACGTTTAGACCAATTAATGGGGTATCTGTTTTTTTCAACCGGCACTTGGTTAAAAATTAAATCACCCGGAATTAGCGGAAACATGCAATGATTGTGAGCATAACCCGGAAATTAGCTACCTGTTTCTGAACGGGATCATAAAGAGTTTATGGGAGTTCTCATTTGCGGGAAGGTACGCTATGCATTCCCACGGGGGACCGACGAGCCCAAAAAAAGAGGGCATGCGCCCTCTTATTTCAAATTGTGCTATTGACTGCCTAGAATGCAGCAACAGAGTAAGTCAGGTAAAGACGGTTAATATCCAGGTCAGAAAGACCTCCAAGAGTACTATTATCCTGAACATCGCCCCGAGCTCGGTAATTAGTGTAAAACCAGGCTACAGACAGACCTTCAAGAGCCCCATCAAATGCATAATTTACATAACTGCCGTACTCATTACGCTTGAAGTCATTAATCTGTTTAGCATCAGTACCTTTGCCGTACCATACATCCCAAGTCAAACCGCTGAAGCCCTGGTCAGCAAAATTGTAGCCCGCAGAGAGTACATACGCTTTCTCACCTTCTTCTGCATAATCTTCCCACAGTGACAAGCTGGAATTGAATTTGTCATGCTCACCATCAAAGTAGTCAGAGTTATAATCACCATCTTTGGTATTGTTGTAACCAAAAGCGACATAAGCATTGTCATAGTTATAAGTTGCATTCAGGTTATAGTACTTGGCTTTTGCATCATTAAAAGGCTGATCACTCTTGACCCTACCGTAACGAACATCAAGTTCAACTGAACTCATATCATCAAGCTCAAAACCATAACCAGCTTTCAGGAAAGTCTGCTTGGCATAGTCTTTTGAGTTGCCATATTCTGCTGCAAGGTCCAAGCCTTCATAACTGTAGCTTGCCCCCACAATACGGAGATAATCAAGCTTTACGCCGTTACCATAAAAGTCGCCACTCAATGTTGAAGCATCCCGCTCACTAACACCGGTGATTTCAGTAAAATATGCATTAACTCCTTCGAAGCCAACCGAAAGGTCGTAACCTGTGGAGCTGGCCGCCAGAATCCGAGACCCGGAATCAGAATACGTTTCGGTACTACGTTTCTTGACACCAACAGTACCTTCAAAATCAACACCACTGAAAGAGTGCTGCGCTTTCAGATAAGCCTGCTGAAACCCGGAAATAGCATCATCTTGATTATCATCAGATCCACCAGCAACGTTAGTAGCAAATCCTGAATCAACATCCAGCGGCCCAGCGTAACCCGCAGTGACAACCGCACCAACCAGACCATTAACGTAACCCGTATCAAAATCAGCAATCAATGCATGAGACCAGTCATGTCCGCTGGTTGCACCAGCACCTTTATTGTTTTCATCAAAGTAGTAATTCTTATAGGTAAACGTCAGGCTCGGATCCATAGTCAAAGATTCAGATGCCTGCACAGAAGTAGCGGCAACAGCTGCAGCAACAGCTACACCCAATGCGCTTTTAGCGAGGGTTTGCATAATCGGAATGCTCCTTGTGAACTTTGTGTTGTGTTTATTATTGCGACTACCACCAACTGACATAAGCAGTTCCCCTTGGCGATATACGTCCTGTTCGCAACGAAAAAATATTCTTCTACAACCCTGATCAAATTGCAACCACAAAAAAAAGGAGCCGTTAGACTCCCTTGATTTTGAAGATTCTGCGAGCAGCCTAGGATGCAGCAAACTCTTTCAGTTTTTTCAATGGCCTTACCTTTACCTGAATAGAAGCAGGCTTGGCGGGTACATCCATTAATTCGCCAGGTTTGAAAGGATTTGGAACACCTTTTTTGGCTTTTTGCGCCGGTTTTTTCTTGGTCACAATTTTTAGCAGCCCGGGCAAGGTAAATTCACCACAACCCCGCTTTTTAATATGGCGTTCAACCAGATCGCCCAGCTCATCCATTACCGCACTTACTTGCTTTCTGCTAAGCCCGGTATTTTCTGCAATTTCTGCCAGCATCTGGGTCTTGCTGTATTTTTCCTTGATTGCGGGTGCTTTTTTCCCAGCCATAGTGATACTCTCCTGATGAAAATTCCTTTTAAGCCTTCCCTGAGGCCATCCCTTTTAAAGAGGGTATTGAGTGATGTTATTGCTGCTGTCCGGGGTAAGGCGATCTGCCTTTACCAGCTGACTGCAACTATCAGCTATTGCATTACCTGCCACAACACCAGGCGGATTTCGTACCTCCATAAGGCATAACGAAATATGCCTTATCACTTCAAGAGTACAACGCTATCTATTAACAACCTCTATACATTTTCACCATAATCCAGGCGGTAATAGAAGTCGACAGCAGTTAATATCCAAGGTACTGAATACCACTATAATATCGGTATTTTTCCACGTCGAGTATTTTTTGCCATAAGATTTACACCATAATCATAGAGTCAATCAAACTTTGCACAAATCACCAGAAAGTCCACAGCGCTACCTGGATCGTTATTCCTGTTAAATTTCCAGCAGGGTTGTCAATATTTGAGAAAAAAACATCATAAAGGTACATTAACCACTGATATGGAAAAACGTGTGTTCCATCATAATAAGTCGCACAACGTGTTTGTCGGGCTCAATGTTGTAACTCGAAAGCTGTTCAGATAGTCATGATAAAAATTCACGACAGCTTTGCACCATATTCTGTTTTCACGGATGGCTGCTGTTCTGAAAAGTCTACGCGTAGCAGGGCTCGATGTTTTCAACTAATAACAGATTAAGGGAACAAGCCTTGAAACATTTAAAAATAGTTCATCTGTTCACCGGCCTGCTGGCATTTTTTTTCGTCATTGCCATTATGACCAACCTATACCTGCCATCAACCGCCGCAGCCAACCCGGTGGTTGCATTATTGCTGATGGCTGCTTCAGTTAACCTGATAACAGGAGCCTACCTGAACAGACGCGATGGCTTCCAACGGTGGCTGCAAATAGCAGGGTCTATCCTGCTGCTCTTGGCGCTCACAGCGGCGGTTGGCTTTACCTTTAACAGCACCCAAATGATCTCTGGCGTTACGCTCGACCAGTTAACGCTATTCTCAATCAGCACGGGCACCCTGTTTCATGTTATCGCCAACCTGCCCGGAATGTCCGGCTCATCGGCTGAACCGATGGACCACTCCGGCCGGGAAACCGGTTCGGTCAAATGGTTCAATATCACTAAAGGGTTTGGCTTTATTACCCGTGATATGGGTGAAGATGTATTCGTCCATTATCGTGCCATCCGTGGCGAAGGACACCGAACCCTCAGTGAGGGACAGCGGGTTGAGTTCATTGTGGTTGAGAGGGACAAAGGTCTTCAGGCAGAAGATGTTATTGCCGCACCAAGAGGAAAATAGGTAAACCCGGTCTTCTGGCTGGATACGGATAATCCAGCCAGAAACATCCAAAGCCGTTTAATCATGATCACAGTTCAATCAATCACAGTTCAATCACAGTTCAATCACAGTTCAATCAATAGTGCGGAGGAAGTAACTCTTCCTGACTTTCCAACTGCTCTGCAACCATCTCTTCAAATTGCTTTTTCAGTTGCGCCATGGCTTCTTTCAATCGGTCAATATCTTTCTGCTGCCGGGTAACCACCTCATTCAATTGGGCAATCGTATCCTCTTGGTAACTCAACTGGGTTTGCAGCTCAAGCAGTTCATTTTGCATCGTTTGTTACTCCCACAGCCAGACCACTTCCGGTCATCAACAATCAGGAAAGATCAATTCCCCGGCAACGGAAAGTGGAGTAAGCTGCAGTCTACTCCTTGAGCTTCAGCCTTCCAAATTTACCAAACCTGTTTGCGCCCACTGAAAGGAAGTCATATCAGCAATGACCGTTTTCAATTTTCCTATCACCGCTGAGAGCTGTTTATCCGTGTATGGTATAGCAGGATGCCTGCCCCAGACCGGCGCTGGCCAGGCAGCATCAGCGGTGAAACGGACAATATGGTGAACATGCAGCTGTCGCACCACATTACCCAGCGCCGCCACATTCATCTTATCTGCACAGAAAAGCACCTGTAGCATTTTTGCCAGATAAGAGGACTCAAGAAGCAGCTGCTGCTGAGCTGCTTCCTCCAACTGATAAATCTCCGTCACTCCGGGGATACGGGGAACCAGGATAAACCAGGGATACTGGCTATCGTTCATGAGCAAGAGACGACATAGACGAAAATCACCAACAACCACACAGTCTCTTGCCAGCCGGGGATCCAGTTCAAAGCTACTCAAAGCACGGCCCATCCAAAGAAAAATAGAAAAGGTGTTCTTGTAGCCTGAAATATCCGGACTACGAGGCTGTCCGAGAATAGCGACCGTGGTGAGGATTGCGAGAAATTGAGGCTAAAAATTTCTGATTCTGAGGAGAATACCCTGAAGGACACAAGTAAAGGGGCTATTTGACGAAGAAACAGGAATTTTTTAGACCAATTTATAGCAACTGCAGCAAGGCAGTCTATTCTCGGACAGCCTCCCGGTTAACAGGCGATAATTCAGATCAACAACAGCGGAATTTGCAACAGCAGTTGGTATAATAATCGATTGACCTTAAAATAAACCATTAATTAACGTCAAATTTGACCCGCTTTTTTTGAACCCCCTTGGTAATCGAGCCCATGAGAACCAGTCAGTATCTGATTCCAACCCTTAAGGAAACGCCTGCCGATGCGGTGGTCATCAGCCATCAGCTGATGCTGCGTGCCGGTATGATTCGCAAACTGGCATCCGGCCTCTACACCTGGCTGCCCCTGGGTCTTAGAGTTCTGCAGAAAGTAGAAAGTATTGTTCGTGAAGAGATGAACCGTTCCGGCGCCCTGGAAACCCTGATGCCAGCGGTGCAACCGGCAGAACTGTGGCAGGAAACCGGTCGCTGGGATCAATTTGGCGATGAACTGCTGCGTTTTCAGGATCGCCACGGCCGTCATTTTGTCATTGGCCCAACCCACGAAGAAGTCATTACCGATATTGCCCGTCACGAGCTGAACAGCTACAAGCAGCTACCGATCAACTTGTACCAGATCCAGACCAAATTCCGCGACGAGCGTCGTCCACGTTTCGGCCTGATGCGTGGCCGAGAGTTCCTGATGAAAGACGCCTATTCATTCCATGCCTCTGAAGCGTGTCTGCAGGCAGAGTATCAGAACATGCACGCCACCTACTGTCGTATCTTTGATCGCCTGGGTCTGAAATATCGTGCGGTTCAGGCCGACAGTGGTGCCATTGGCGGCAGTGGTTCCCAGGAGTTCCACGTACTGGCCGAGTCCGGTGAAGACGCCATCGTCTTCAGTGACCAAAGTGATTACGCAGCCAACCTTGAGAAAGCCGAAGCGGTTGCCCCCACATTTGACCGCCCTGCTCCCTCTGAAACGATGACACTGGTAAACACTCCGGATGCCCGGACCATCGATCAACTGGTAGAACAGTTCAAGCTGCCTGTTGAAAAAACCATCAAGACCCTGGTTGTCGCCGCGGCAAAAGAAGATGACAACGAGTTCATCGCCCTGCTGATCCGTGGCGATCACGAACTTAACGAAGTCAAGGCCGAAAACCTGGCGGATGTGGCTACCCCCTTGCGCTTTGCCAGCGAAGAAGAAGTCAAGCGCATCATGGGTGCCGGCCCTGGCTCCCTGGGCCCGGTTAACTGCCCGATACCCGTGATTGTCGATCGGACCGTAGAGAAAATGGCTGACTTTGGTGCAGGCGCCAACCTTGAAGGCAAACACTACTTCGGCATCAACTGGGAGCGTGACTGCACCTTCAGCCGCGTTGAAGACCTGCGCAATATTCAGGAAGGTGACCCAAGCCCCTGCGGTAAAGGGCAGCTGTTTATCAAGCGTGGCATTGAAGTTGGTCATATTTTCCAACTGGGCACCAAATACAGTGAAGCAATGAACGCCACAGTGCTCAGCGAAAATGGTAAAAGCACCCCCCTGGCCATGGGCTGCTATGGCATCGGCGTGTCCAGGACCGCCGCTGCCGCCATTGAGCAGAACCACGATGACCGCGGTATTATTTGGCCCGAAGCCATCGCGCCTTTCCAGATTGCCCTGGTACCCCTGAAGATAGAAAAATCCGAAGTCGTCCGCGAAGTGGCCGAAAAGCTTTACAAAGAACTGACGGCTGCAGGCTTTGAAGTTCTGATGGACGACAGAAAAGCCAGCCCCGGTGTCAAGTTTGCCGATATGGAGCTTATCGGAATTCCGCACCGTGTGGTACTCAGTGACCGGGGGCTGGCTGATGACATGGTAGAATACAAGCACCGGATGGCAAATGATAAAGAAAATATTCTGCTCAGTGAAATTACCGAACTGCTTAAACAACGCACAAACCACTAACAATACTCTATTTGCAAACTGCCTTTTACTCTCTATCAGTCGCTTACTGAAAACGGCCAACCCTAAAACCCTGTTAAGGGCTATGGGGTTGGTGGCCGCTTTTATCATGCCTCAGGCCAGTCAGGCGGAATGGCACGACCCTATTTTACAGAAAGTACTGTCGCGCTCACTGGATCAACCGGGCAGCCTCGACGATTCGTTTGACGACGAGGTTTGGCTTATTGATATGTCTGCCCGTCTCGCCCGTTTTATTAAAGAGCCAGAGCTTCGCCTCAAGGTGCTAAAGATGATTCACCTGGAAGCCTCAAAGGTAGATCTGCAACCGGAACTGGTGCTGGCACTGATTCAGACAGAGTCTGCCTTTGATCAGTATGCTGTTTCTTCCGCTGGAGCCCTGGGTTTGATGCAGATTATGCCGTTCTGGAAGAATGTTATTGGCCAGGATAAGGACAACCTCATCACCATCCAGACCAACCTTCGCTACGGCTGTACCATTCTCAGATACTACCTTGAGAAAGAGAACGGCAATCTGACCAGGGCGCTGGCCCGGTATAATGGCAGCCTGGGCAAAACCTGGTACCCAGAGCGCGTATTAACCAATTGGGAACGCCACTGGGTTGTGAATTAACCGGTGGTAAAGGTGTCAAACACCTGCAGAGGCTCTTCGGCAATGGAGATATTAACCACCCTGGCCAGGGGTGGTCCCTTGCGAAGCCACTGTTCTAGCTTGGCAATGGCTTCTGCGGGGCCACACATCAACACTTCGACCCGCCCATCCGGCAGATTTCTGGCCCAGCCACCAATGCCCAGACGACGGGCTCGCTCCTGGGTTGAGCCCCGAAACCAGACACCCTGCACCCTTCCTTCAACAAGGGCTCTTCTGCACACATCAGCCATTTGGCGAACTTTCCCGTAGTTACAGGCTGTCTCGGAATAGACTGCCTCTTGATGGTTATGCCAATTCCACCTGCTCAATATGAGCTGTGCAACCATTTTGGACAGCTGGATCTTCGTTGGAATTCCTCTCAATATCCACAAGCAGCCCTGCTATTACCCGTCATTCTGCCTTGTCCAGCTGTCCAAAATGACTTGCTCGCTATCCCATTCATAAGGCGGAATGGGCATTACTTAACGTTTGAATCTGCTCTTCAAGGCTTTTTTTGGTCTGTGGTCCAAATAGTTTGGTCACCACCTTGCCTTCCGGCGAAATAATATAAGTTGCGGGTAATACTTGGGGAAGAGGTTCGTTCAACGCGGTCAGTGGTGACTCCTGAAGTACCGGAAAGCGAATATCCAGCGCTTTTGCCTTATCAATTAATGCCCCCCCCTGGCTGCTATCAAAATCAACACCCAGCACCCTGACCTGGCCATCATTGGCCAGCTCATTCAGCTCCGGAATCTCCTCCCGGCAGGGGTCACACCATTCTGCCCAGAAATTCAACGCCAGCCATTGATCACTGGCCAGTGGGACAAAATCCCCGTTGATATCCGTAAAAGTGACGGGTTTGCTGCAGGCCGCGAGAACCCCCAACAACAGAACAACCAAAAAGTATTCCCATGTTCTTTTTATCCCCATGAATACCTCCAGAAAAACATGCATTGAGCTGCACTCATTCACGTTCATGCAGCCCATATCCTGTCTGACCAACCCTGAGGCTGTACAGCGCCCTTTCACCGGGTGCCAGCAGGCAGATTTCAGTATTAGCCACAGACAGCAGCTGATCAAGGCTGCCCTGCGCAAGGGGGCAGGAGTCCGATAATAGACAGCCCTACTGCGGTGGCAGCAAATTGGTCTAAAAATTCCTGCCTCTTCGTCAAATAGCCCCGCTACTTGTGCCCTTCAGGGTATTCTCCTCAGAATCA
>NZ_JAHHPO010000753.1 GCF_024606365.1 Endozoicomonas sp. ONNA2 | reverse complement strand
GCGTGGCAGACAGGTGATGGGTTTTGAAGACGTCCTTAAATAAGCGCTTACGTTGTTTACGATTAGTGGTCTGAAGTTGTATGAACAACAAGATTCCCTGCAATAATGCTGGCATTTCCCCTCAACTCCCTGATGGTGCAACCCCACCGGACAACCAGAGAGGAAACAAAACAGCGCATGGGATTTCAGTTGTCCCCCCTGAACAGGTGTCGCCTTTAGTGGCATTGCCGAATGAACTTCTGGCTGAAATTGCTAACTACCTGCCTTTCAATGATTTTTGTCGATTGGCTTTAACAAGCAGGCGACTGGCTACACTTTTTAACACCGAAGAACGACTGAAAAAACTAGCCGATGAATATTATGGCTCTGCCTCTGATGCCTATAGACAAAAAATTCAGAATCTGGAGCTACCTGCTGTTCCAAACCATCAAATTCGTGACCGTTTATTGTGGCTTGCTTATTTTCGATACACAAACAACAAACAACTGACTTTTAATAATTACCTGACTTTTCTGGTAAGTAATCTCTGGCCAACTCCCACAAAAACGCTGAATGGGCATTCCTGCTGGGTAAATTCAGTCACACCATTGCCTGATGGGCGGCTGGCTTCGGGCTCTGGTGACAGTACTATCAAGGTATGGGATCTGACCAGGCCCGACGAGCAACAATGCGTGGCGACTTTGAATGGGCATACCGACTGGGTGAACTCGGTCACGACATTGGCCGATGGGCGGCTGGCTTCGGGCTCTTTTGACCAGACTGTAAAGGTGTGGGATCTGAGCAAGCCCGACGGGCAGCAATGCGTGGCGACATTGCATGAGCATAACCCCCGGGTGGACTCAGTGGCAGTATTGACCGATGGGCGGCTGGCTTCTGGCTCTCATAACAGGGCCATAAAGGTGTGGGATTTGAGTAAGCCCGAAGGGGATCGATGCGTGGCCACGCTGAATGGTCATACCGGCAGGGTGGAGTCCGTCACGCCAATGCCCTACGGGCGCCTGGCTTCGGGCTCTCAGGACAAAACCGTAAAGGTATGGGATTTGAGCAAGCCCGATGGGCAGCAATGCGTGGCGACGCTGAATGGACATACCGGCAGTGTGTTCTCAGTCACAACATTTCCCGATGGACGACTGGCTTCCGGCTCTGGTGACAAGACGATCAAGGTGTGGGATCTTGGCAAACCCGTCGGACAGCAGTGCGTGGCAACGCTTGGTGGGCATACCGGCTGGGTGAACTCAGTCACGGTATTGGCCGATGGGCGGCTGACTTCGGGCTCTGAAGACTGGACCCTGAAGGTGTGGGATCTGAGCAAGCCCAGTGGTCAGCAATGCATAGTGACAATGAAAAGTCATACCCTCTGGGTGAAGTCAGTCACTGAATTGGCTCCGGGGTGGCTGGTTTCCGGTTCTTCTGACAAAAGCATAAGGGTATGGGATCTGAGTAATCTCAAGGGTTGGCAGACCTGCACCTTCCTCTGAAACAAAAAACATCCTGATTACCACTGATCGTACGTCATGAATCAGCTGCTATAATAAACG
>NZ_JAHHPO010000752.1 GCF_024606365.1 Endozoicomonas sp. ONNA2 | reverse complement strand
TCCCGCACCTGTGTCGGGGTGGTCTCACTGGTGGTAGAGAGAATATGCTCGCTTGTCGGTTGTGGATTTTCTGATTCCGCCCTTGCCACAGCTATCGGCAGAGGCTCTGTGTTAACCGTTATAATGGGTTCAGTCTCTTGTGCAGGCTGTTCCCCGAAGGAAGAGACTACACGCCGACCGTCATGTACACGCCTTAGTTTTATCGGTGGCGCAAAGGGTGGTTCAGGGGGCTGCTGATGTTTCGGTAAGATGCTGGGTGTGCCGGTTGTCTGTCCAACCTGATACCCCGATCTGCTGCGCTTTCCTTGTCGTTTTTGTGGCCCATGACTTGCACGAGTACTGTCGCTCGTTGATGGATGCGCAACATAATCTGCCAAGGGGATCGGCATGAAGATTCTCCCTGACTCTTCAATTCTCCGGTGTTTGATTAGTCAATAACACGTGGGTTGTCAATTACTTTTTTTCAGGGACTGTGGATGTTAACCCCGTACAAATTGTCCTGAAAATGGTGTATCAGACACTCGGGATCCCCGGGAGGCTGAATCAGGCATTGGGAGGCTGTCCGGGATAGCGCCAGCCCAGGCGACTCAGTAGCGAGGACAGACTCCCGGGCTTGGCAGCGATGGTTGAGCCATTCAAGAAGGTAGCAAGAATGATCATTTATGGGGCATTATCAGTGCGTTCGTTCTGAATGCTAATAATTGTTGCAATGTTAATTAACTGCCTGTCCCGGACTCTTCCAGCTTGGCCACCATGCGCTCAAAGGCAGACTTGCCGCCATCCTTTGATATCTGTCTGAGCTGATCTTGCCGGGCCGGGTCACCGTTGGCGATGCGTTTGGCAGGCTCAGTGGTGTCATCGCCACCAGCACGGCCGTGGGCCACCGACCTTGAGTCAAAGGTACTGGCTGTTCTGCACCAACCACCATTCGGGCGATTAGCGCGTCGGTAAGCCATTGGCTCCATCGGGGGAGTTAAGAGACAGTTTATCATCGTTGTCTTCTGCCGGGTGTGAGTAGTTAATTAAAGAAACGTCCTGATTCCAGGCCCAGTTCTTCGGGAGACCATGAACTGTGCCCGCAAGGATTGAAACCGGGAGGCTACTCTCGGACAGTCTCCCGGATTTTTCAATCGCCTGAATCTGGTTCATAGCAGCCAGATTTGCAAGTTTCCAGTCAAATGCTACATTTTTTGCCAAAGCATGAATTAATGAACATTGAGGTGGTCTGATGAAGAATTACTTTTTTATAATAATGCTTGGATATACAAGCGTTTTCTCAGACATTGTTCATTCCAATGACTATTATGATCAGGAGTACTATAGCTATATTTGGGGGACATACAACGCTGATAGCCTGGTGGCAAATATAATTGCATTGTATGGAACTGTTCTTGTAGCTATTGCGATAGCTCCAGTCATAGGCATAGGTGCTCTTGCGGGATGTTGTTTGTGCTCTGGATCACTTCATGTCAGAGCGTTGAAAGGTGCTGCAATACCAGGAGTCCTTGCAGCATTGGTAGCTTCAGCCTTGGAGGCCGATATGTGGTATAGATGGCGTATGGGTGAATTTTCCGGGGATTCTTTGCCGTGAAAACGAACATAAAACATCCTGATTACCACTGATCGTACGTCATGAATCAGCTGCTATAATAAACG
>NZ_JAHHPO010000751.1 GCF_024606365.1 Endozoicomonas sp. ONNA2 | reverse complement strand
CGGGAAGCGGGCGGCGGGTAGCGTCTGTAGAAATGTCGAAGTTATTTCAGAACAGCGCCTAAGCGGCATACCGGGCCGGGATAGGGATGAGTTCTTGTGACATCGCAACCAGGCTTAAAAGTTATGACAACAGTCAAGGTGTAATTATGAATCCGGCAAATGCCATTGTTGATCGTTTTGTTGATTTCTCTGATTATCAAAATTCAAGTGCATTCAAAAAAAATCCCCAGGCGAATGTATTCACCCCCTTACGAAAGGTGACATCAGAGCCCGCAAAAGACAATTGTTTACCATTACCCATTGAGTTAAAGATGAAGATTACCTCATTCTTGAATTTGAAGGATTTTGCCGCCTTTAGCTCAATCAACGTGGATAATTACCTTTCTCTCAGGTCGGATGATCTCTTGGTGAAAAGAGTTATCAAGAATGAAGTAGAAGCCAGAATGTTAGAAAAACTCAAAGATTTACAACAAAAAGAACAACAATATACTTACGACATTAATGCACCAGTAAAAATAGATAAATATAATAATGCAGTTATACCACCTTTGGCTATCTCCCCTGGTCCTTCACAACTGATCTTTACGCATGATCCGGAATTTTATAACCCTCAATCATTTCACCTGGTAAGACTATTTGATAATCTATGCATGCTTGCCACAGACGATACAACTGATATCCCGTTCAGAATGCACACTTGTTCACTGGCCATAGATATTAATAACAAAATGAGTGCAAAAGGTAGTGAATATGCAACATTGAATGCGCTGAATTTTATAAGCATTGCATTACAACTGAACCAATTAACAGGTATTGAAGACAAGGTCAGCAAGGTGTGCATGCTAGCCGATATGATTGAAAATAAAGAATTTCACAGAGGTAGCCTAAACAAGGCCGCTGTTTTTAAGGAGGTATTGAGTTTGAGTAAAAAAAATCAGTTCGATTGGGACAAATTTATTGATAGTCTTCGCACTAAAGCAAATCCCCCTGTTGATGATATTGAGGACGATAGTGATATTGAGGACGGTAGGGATTTTGAATACAATAGTGATTTTGTAGACGATGATGACTTATTGGACAATTAATCAATTTAGCTGAACGCTTGAGGATAAATTTGTTGTAGTTGATACACCATCCCGCTGTCACGATCGCCCAATCACTGAGACCCGGGCGCTCAAATCAGAAACTCCTTGCCTACGGGAAACTTTTCCGAAATCCTGCGATCCAATAAAGTCTACTCGTTTGCCAGAACAACCCGATAGAATCATAATTCCATTATTTTCAGGTACACATTCTCCAATGTCCGCACATGAAGAAAATCGTCTGGCTCCCGCTGTATTTTTGATGGGTCCCACCGCTTCAGGCAAAACTGACCTTGCGGTAGCGCTCAGCAAACAGTTGCCTTTCGAGATCATCAGTGTGGACTCGGCACTTATCTACCGTGGAATGAATATTGGCACTGCCAAGCCAGAACATGAGATTCTGACAGAATTTCCTCATCACCTGATCGATATTCTTGATCCGGCTGAATCATATTCAGCCGCCGATTTTCGACGGGATGCCCTGGCATTGATGGCCGATATCACCGACCGTGGCAGAATCCCCCTGCTGGTTGGTGGTACAATGATGTACTTTAAGGTGCTCAGGGACGGCATGGCCACCATGCCTTCTGCCGATGCCGGGATTCGCCAACAGCTGCTCGATAGCGCACAGACACAGGGATGGGCTTTTTTACACCAGCAGCTGTCGGAAGTTGATCCAGAAGCAGCACTGAGAATAAAACCATCGGACACCCAGCGCTTGCAGCGGGCTCTGGAAGTTTACGAACTGACCGGCAAGCCACTTTCTCAATGGCACAGGGAGCAGAAAGAGCAAAGTTTACCCTATGACATTGTTAGCATGGCAATAGCTCCGAACGATCGTACTTTGCTCCATGAGCGCATCGCGCTGCGTTTCAGAATGATGCTTGAAAGTGGTTTTCTGGAGGAAACGACCCGACTTTATCAGCGTGGAGACCTTAATGTTTCCATGCCTTCTGTCCGGTCCGTTGGTTATCGTCAGGCCTGGTCATATCTGGCTGGGGAACTAAACTACGATGACATGGTCAAAAAGAGTATTATTGCGACCCGGCAGCTGGCTAAAAGGCAGCTAACCTGGCTAAGAAGCTGGCCTGATATTCACTGGCTTGATACATTTTCCAATAACCTGACGGGTGATGCCTTGAAAGTTCTGGGAAGTATCCTTTAGCAAGTATCTGGCCAAATGAAATCGTACATTTCTGGCTATTTAGCCTTGAAGCATTTTATGTGCAGTGAAGATACCTTCATCTATTAACTGATGATTGTTAATATTTGCTGTTATTTTAAGTAGTACTTTAGAACTTCTAATTGTTCCTGCAGGACTGGTGGGAGTAGCTAGTATTACTTATTGAGTGCGGTGTTGGGTTAGCTTAATGTGAGTCGGCATTTCATGGGCTGTACATATATTGAACAATGAGTACTGGCGCAGCCGGTCCAGCGAATAGTCCTCCTCAAAGTAGACCAAGGCTATTCAAAACCCCAGAATTAAAAGGAGTACAGAAATGTCAAAAGGGCATTCTCTACAAGACCCTTACCTGAATGTGCTGCGTAAAGAACGCGTGCCAGTTTCTATCTACCTGGTTAATGGTATCAAGCTTCAGGGGCAGATTGAGTCTTTCGATCAGTTCGTTATTCTTCTCAAAAATACAGTGAGCCAGATGGTTTACAAACACGCTGTATCAACTGTCGTACCGAGCCGCCCGGTTCGTTTACCGATGCAGGGTACAGATCAGCCTGACAATGAGTAAACATGCTTATCCAGCTTGAGGGCGCCTGAAGCGCTCTCACGTGTCTTATTTTTTAGAACGAGCCATGTGGCGCAGTCTTTTTTCAGCTTTTTGTCAGCTGATTCAAGACTGTATTTCCTGCTTCGCGGTTTTTTCAGGATATCTATTTGTTTTTTGACCGCCATGAGGGTGGAGAATCTGCAGTTCTTGTTCATTTGGAATTGAACGATGATCATGAACGGGAAGACCCCCGGGAATTCATGGAGCTGGTGCGCTCCGCGGGTGTTGAGTCTGCCGCGTTTATTACCGCAGGCTGCAAGCATCCCAATCCCCGTTTCTTTATCGGCCCCGGCAAAGTTGAAGAAATCCGTCAGCTGGTCATTCTGCATGATGTCGATGTCGTGCTGATTAATCATGCGCTCTCTCCAAGTCAGGAACGTAATCTTGAAAAAGAGCTGAAGTGCCGGGTCATTGATCGCACCGGGCTGATTCTGGATATATTTGCCCAACGTGCCAGAACCTTTGAAGGCAAGCTTCAGGTTGAGCTTGCCCAGTTGCAGCACATGAGCACACGACTGGTCCGTGGCTGGACCCACCTTGAGCGGCAGAAGGGCGGTATTGGCCTCAGAGGGCCGGGTGAAACCCAGCTGGAAACTGACCGCCGTCTTCTCAGGGCTCGCATCAAGAGCATAAGTCGTCGTTTGGAAAAGGTACGCAAGCAACGGGAGCAGGGGCGACGTGCCAGACAGAGGGCGGAGGTTCCCCAGGTTTCACTGGTCGGGTACACGAACGCAGGAAAGTCGACACTTTTTAACCGCGTGACCGAGTCTGTGGTTTATGCTGCTGACCAATTGTTTGCCACCCTTGACCCAACGCTGCGGCGGATTGAGTTACCGGACATTGGGCCTGTCGTGCTTGCAGATACAGTGGGATTTATACGTCATTTGCCTCATAATTTGGTTGAGGCTTTCCGGGCGACACTTGAGGAAACCCGTCAGGCTGATCTACTGCTGCATGTCATTGACAGTCACGATCCAGAACGTCTGGACAACATGGATCAGGTCCATTCGGTACTGAAAGAGATCCAGGCGGATGACGTGCCACAGTTGGAGGTCTATAACAAGATTGACCTGTTGCAGGGAGTAGAGCCGAAAATTCAGCGCAATGATGAAGGGCGTCCCGTGCGCGTCTGGGTTTCAGCGGTTACCGGTGAGGGTGCTGGACTGCTGCCAGAAGCCATCAAAGAGCTGCTTTGTGATGAGATGCTGCAGGGAAAATTAACCCTGAAGCCTGCCCAGGGACGCATTCGTGCCAGGCTCTATAAGCTCGGCGCTATTCAATCAGAAGCCTACTCCGACAGTGGCGATGTGGTTCTGGATATCCGTCTGGCGAAGTCTGACTTTGAACGCCTCTCCAGGCAGGAAGGGCTAAGCGAGAGTTGCTTTCATTCCATGCCCTGATTGCCTTGCGATGGGTTCTTTATCTTCAATATAACCTTCTTGTCGTCTTTGCTGGCTGGATAGAATTTTTCATCGTGAATGCCGGATAAAATTTGGGTGAAACAGCTCTAATTTGATGTTTGTAAAGAAAATCCGATGCGGTCTTTACTAATTCGGCTTGCGCTATTCGCTATCCAAACTCTACAATCTGGCTCAGGAAATATCTTTACCGGGTACAACATACATGAGTGCCTGTAAAGGCTGGCCAAGATTCCTGGCAGTACGAATACATTTTTTACCCTCCTGTGCTGCAGCGCAGGTTAACGTGAAAGTGGCTGGCTGCCATGGAATTTATCCTGCGACTTCATGTCATACCTGGCAGGCTCTCAAGGTCTGAAGGTAACTATGGTATGCACATCCTCTGATGGACCGGCAATGGATCTAATCGCCTGTTGTCCCCAGTAACAGGGATGCTCAAACCAAAATTCAATTTGATGCTGACTCTACGGAGACATATATGGCCTGGAACGAGCCGGGTGGAAATAATCAGGATCCATGGGGCGGTGGTAACAAAGGCGATAAGCAAGGACCACCGGACCTGGACGATGCTTTTCGCAAATTTCAGGAAAAACTGAATTCCATGTTTGGGGGAGACCGTAAAGGCGGTGGAGGCTCCGGTGGTGGTGCTCAGACAGGTTCCTCTTCCGGCATATTTATTGGCATTCTGATACTTGCTGTGGCTGTTTATATCTGGAATGCGGTCTATACCGTTGATGAAAAAGAGCAGGCTGTTATCCTTCGTTTTGGTGAGTATGCCGAGACCGTTGGCCCCGGCCTGCATATATACTTCCCTCCCATAGAAACCAAGTTCCAGGAACGGGTTACTGAACTTCGAACCTACAACCTTCTGCAGCAGATGCTGACCGAAGACGAAAACATCGTCGAGGTGGCCATGTCGGTTCAGTACAACATTGACAACATCAAGGACTATGTACTCAACGTTGCCAAGCCTCTGGTGAGTCTGGAAGAAGCGACACAAAGTGCACTGCGCCATGTTGTCGGTGGCTCAGAAATGTACCAGGTACTGACAGAAGGCCGTGAGGTGATGGGTATTGAAGTGCGTGATCGCCTTCAGTCTTATCTGGACAGCTACGGCACCGGACTGAATGTGGCAAAGGTAAACATTGAAAGCGCCCAACCTCCCAAAGAAGTTCAGGCAGCGTTTGATGACGTTATTCGCGCCCGTGAGGATGAAGAAAGGGCCAAGAACAAGGCTCAGGTGTATGCCAACAAGATTGTTCCGGAAGCTCGTGGTCAGGCTCAGCGTATTATCGAGAATGCCAACGGCTACCGTGATGAGGTTGTTGCCAGGGCAGAGGGTGAGGCAGACCGCTTCGTGAAACTGATGGGCGAATATCAACAGGCACCTGAAGTAACCCGTGAGCGTCTTTATATCGAGACGATTGAACGCGTATTCAGTAAATCCAACAAGGTACTGGTAGATGTTGAGGGTGGCAATAACATGATGTACTTGCCGCTGGATAAACTGACACAGTCCCATGGCGGCAACAATATGCCCTCCAGACAATTATCTGCCCAGGAATTAAACGAGATTACCACCCGGGTGACAGAAGAATTGAATAAGCGCGTCAATAGCTCGCGAGTCAGTGGAGGGAGGGTAAGTCGATGAGTCAGAAAGCCTTCACTGGACTGATTATCTCTCTGGTTGTTGTAATCCTGGCCTGGGGGAGTTTATTCGTTATCTCCGAGCGGGAGAGAGCGGTTCAACTTCGATTTGGTCAGGTAGTCCGTGACAGCATTCCTCCCGGTCTGCATGTGAAAATCCCGCTTATTGACAAGGTAAAGGTGTTCGACGGTCGCCTGCAGACGCTGGATGTACCCTCCGAGCGCTTTCTTACCCTTGAGCAGAAAGCGGTTATTGTAGATTCCTACATTAAATGGCGTATTCATAACGTCTACGACTTCTACCGTGCCACGGCCGGTGACGTGTTCCGGGCCAGCAATCTGCTTGCCCAACGAGCTGAGTCCAGCATGAGGAACCAGTTTGGTAGCCTCACTCTGAACGAAGTGGTTTCCGGCCAGCGTGATGAGATGATGGAAGAACTGACCAAAACGCTGAATGAAGTTGCCCAGAAGGAGCTTGGTGTCACCGTTATGGATGTCCGTATCAAGCGGATTGACCTGCCACCACAGGTCAGTGATTCCGTATTCGAGCGGATGTCATCGGAGCGTGAAAAGGAGGCGCAGGACTATCGGTCCCGTGGCCAGGAGATGGCAGAAGGAATCATGGCGAATGCTGACCGTGAAAAGCGGGTGGTGCTGGCCGATGCCTACCGTGATTCTGAAATGATTCGTGGTGATGGTGATGCCAGGTCTGCCGAAATTTATGCCAAAGCCTATCAGCAGGACCCGGAATTTTATGCTTTCTATCGTAGCCTGCAGGCCTACAAAGAGAGCTTCAAAGAGTCTGGCGACGTCATGCTGATTGAGCCAAAAGGTGATTTCTTCCGTTACTTTAATCACGACAGGCAAGGCAAATAATGAACTCTTGCTGTCAGTGTTAAAAAACCGTGGTAACATTAGCAAAACCGGGCCTCGCCCGGTTTTTTCGTGTGTGGGTTCATTGAACCTGTGGCTAAAAGAGGCTGTTATGACCGTCGCTGATCGCTGGCTGCTGCCTGATGGTATTGAGGAAATTCTGCCTGGCAGGGCCCGTTATGCGGAAAAGTTAAGGCGCGACATACTCGACCTGTTTGACCGCTGGGGTTACCAACTGGTGATTCCTCCCCATCTGGAATTTATTGAGTCACTGATGGCAGGTGTTGGTCACGACCTGGATCTGCAAACCTTCAAGGTAACCGATCAACTCACCGGCAGAACCATGGGATTAAGGGCAGACACAACACCCGCGGTGGCAAGAATGGATGCCCATACCCTGAATGAGGCCGGGCCGACAAGACTTTGTTATGCGGGTAGTGTCTTTCATGCCCGACCCGCTTCCCTCGGGGCTTCAAGGTCACCCATCCAGATAGGTGCAGAGCTGTATGGTCACGCTGGGGTTGCCAGTGATCTTGAGGTGATTTCCCTGATGCTGGAAACCCTGGCCCGGGTGAATGCCGACTCCGTCAGTCTGGATCTTGGGCATGTGCAGATATACCGGTTACTGGCATCTCAGGCGGGACTATCCGGTGATCACGAGCTGGCGCTCTTTGATGCATTGCAACGCAAGGCGATCTCTGAAGTTGAACATCTGGTCAATCAGTGGGATATCACTGCAGCCTCTGCCAGGATGCTGAAAATTCTGCCCAATCTGGCAGGTGGTCCGGAAATACTCGAACACGCCAGGGGTGAGCTGGCTGATGGTCCTGAGGGCGTCGCCACTGCCCTGGATGAACTTGGGTTGATTGCCAGAGACATTACCAGCCTCTATCCGGGGGCTGGCCTCTATTTCGACCTGGGCGAACTCAGGGGTTATAACTATCATACAGGCGTCGTCTTTGCGGCTTATCTGCCCGGTCAGGGGCAGGCAATCGCCAAAGGCGGGCGCTATGATGGGATCGGTGAAGTCTTTGGCCGATCACGCCCTGCGACGGGGTCAGCACTGACCTCAAGACGCTTATGGAGCTAAAGGCGTTGCAGGAACTGACAACAGAATGTACAGATGACTGTAACGAAGGCAAGACCATTTTTGCACCTGTTGATGCAGATGCTGCCCTGGTGCAGTCCCTGCGTCGGCGGGGAGAGCGGGTAGTTCGCCAGCTACCCGGGCAAGCGACAGAGGCAGTAGGCATGGGTTGCAACCATCAGCTGATCTGCCGTGACGGTGAATGGTTAGTTGAACCGTTATAATTGCATTGAAACCAAGAGACCGATTCCATGGGTAAGACTGTTGTCGTACTTGGCACCCAGTGGGGTGATGAAGGTAAAGGCAAGATTGTCGACCTGCTGACCGAGCAGGCAAAAGCCGTTGTTCGCTTCCAGGGCGGCCATAATGCCGGACACACCCTGGTTATTAATGGTGAGAAAACCGTGTTGCACCTGATTCCTTCGGGAATCCTGCGAGAAGATGTGGTTTGTTACATCGGTAACGGAGTTGTGCTCTCTCCTGAAGCGCTGCTCAAAGAGATGAAGCAGCTGGAAGAAACCGGTGTTCCTGTTCGTGAGCGACTCAAGCTCAGCCCGGCCTGTCCCCTGATCTTGCCTTACCATGTGGCGCTGGACCAGGCCCGTGAGCTGGCCCGCGGTGAAGCCAAAATTGGCACAACAGGTCGTGGTATCGGTCCTGCCTATGAAGACAAGGTGGCACGCCGGGGTTTACGTGTTGCTGATCTGCTGCACCCTGAACGGTTTGCCGGAAAACTGAAAGAAGTGATGGATTATCACAACTTTGTCCTGCAGAACTACTACAAGGCAGAAGCCGTAGATTACCAGACCGTCCTGGATAACGCGCTGGCCATGGCCCAAGAACTGATCCCGATGATTGATCGTGTATCAGACCGTCTGCATGGGCATCATCAGCGTGGCGACCATATTCTGTTTGAAGGCGCCCAGGGCTCATTGCTGGATATTGACCACGGTACGTACCCGTTTGTCACGTCATCCAACACCACCGCAGGTGGAACCTCTACGGGTTCCGGTTTTGGTCCGCTGTACCTGGATTACGTACTGGGTATTACCAAGGCTTACACAACCCGTGTTGGCTCAGGACCGTTCCCCACCGAGCTGGATGATGAAAACGGCCGCCATCTGGCCAGGGTCGGTAATGAGTTTGGCGCTACTACCGGGCGTCCACGCCGATGTGGCTGGTTTGATGCCGTGGCCCTGAGACAGGCTATTCAGATAAACTCGGTCAGCGGCCTTTGTCTGACCAAACTGGATGTGCTGGACGGTCTTGACACGATCCGCATCTGCGTGGATTACAAGAATACTGCTGGTGACTCCATCACCACGCCGGTTGATATTGAAGAGTACCGGTCGGTTCAACCGGTTTATGAAGAGCTGCCTGGCTGGAGCGAGTCAACGTTTGGTGTGAAGAGCCTTGATCAGCTGCCTGCCAATGCCCTGGCCTATATCAGGCGTCTTGAAGAGGTAACCGGTGCGCCGATTGATATTATTTCTACCGGGCCTGACCGTGTAGAAACCATTGTCCTGCGTCAGCCGTTTGCCTGATTGCCAGGATTGACTGTGAATAAACGCCGGTTTGTGGCAAATCGGCTACCTGCCACAGCAGTTATCTGCTGAAAACCTGCTCCCATCGGCGTTTCAGTGAACCTTTCCGGGTTTACCCTGTCTGATTACTCATGAGGCTGTTAATTCAGCAAAGATACAGTAACCGTCATCTCAAAACAGTGCAGGAACCCATGCAGTCAACATCACCCTCAGGATTAACAACCCTGGAACAGTGGAAGCAACAGATCCGGGATTCAATCAACCTATTACGGCATGGTGTTTCTGGTTATAACCGAACCATTCAATCAATAAACTCCACTCTCTTGACTAAAGAAGATATGGAGGTTCTTGCCAAAGAAAATCCCATAGATTTTTCAATTCATGAGGTTTCCTGCCCTTTACGTGAACGATCCATTCAACAGATCAATCTGGGCAATCTTGTTGCCACTGTCCGTTTACCTGAAAAGATTGGCAACTTTGATCTCAGCCCGGATCTGCCAATCGATTTCAGTTCCATTGAACAAAATAGAATTGAAGGAACAGATTCAAAGGCAATAGATCGCATGTCAGAAACGTTGACCGGAATAGCAAGTAGCCAACAGAAAATGCTACAACTCATGGAGTTGCAGATGAAAAAAGCGGGGATACTGATCGATAAACCGCGAGGTACTTGTCAAGAGGGTGAGTTCAGGCTGCCCGGGCAACCTGAGCTTTCAAAATTTTTATTTGAGAAAGTAATTGATATTTTTAAAAGACC
>NZ_JAHHPO010000750.1 GCF_024606365.1 Endozoicomonas sp. ONNA2 | reverse complement strand
CCTCGCTACGGGGACGCCCAGTCGGGCGCTATTCTCGGACAGCCTCCTGGCATGACCTGGTTCATTTTGATGGACGAGACCATCATTTTTTGCCGAAGCTATGGTTTCAGAATCGGCTATGGGTTTATAATCTGCGGCACATGGAGAGTAGTCGAAACAACATCCGTGCCAACCCAGAGCCCCTGCAGTTGATCCTTATGCAGTGCATGAGTTTCACCGGCAGCCCGCACGGACAACGAAGTAAAGGTATACGGTTGCCTATGAAGCCTTCCTTACAGCTCAAGATGGGCCAGCAGTTGACCATGACGCCGCAACTGCAACAGGCCATCCGGCTGCTACAGCTATCGACCCTGGATCTTCAGCAGGAGATTCAGGAAGCCCTGGAGTCCAATCCCATGCTGGAATCCGACGATAGCCAGACAGACGACACCAGCAGTGAAGGACAGGAACAGCTAGTTGACCTGAGTGCAGCAGCCCCGGAGCCTGAGCCACAGGAGATGGCAGAATGGTCTGAGAGTATCCCCAATGAACTGCCCGTGGACTCCGCCTGGGACGAGGTGTATCCCAGCCTGCCCGCCAGCAGCGGCGACAACGATTATGACCCACTGGCCAAGTCTTCTGCGGTGGAGTCGCTTCAGGATCACCTGGAATGGCAGCTGGATATGGCGCCCATGAGCGATCGGGACCGGATGATTGGTCTGGCGATCATCGAAGCGGTTAACCCGGATGGTTATTTAGCCTGTACCCTGGATGACCTGTTTGTCTCTCTTCAATCCCAGCTGGAAGAGCTGGAGATCGACGAGGTAAAAGTGCTGCAACACCGAGTTCAGCAATTCGACCCCGTCGGTTGTGGCAGTTCCGACCTGCAAGAGTGCCTGTTAGTCCAGCTTCGTCAGCTTCCCTCATCAACGCCTCATTTTAACAACGCTGAAAAACTGATCACCCATTACCTTGAGTCCCTTGGCACCCGTGACTACGCACGCATCATGCGTCGCGCCAGACTGAAGGAAGACCATCTACGAGACGCCCTCAGCCTCATTCAGAGCTTCAACCCGAAACCTGGCAGCACCATTGATCAGACCGAAGCTGAATATGTCGTTCCGGATATATCCGTCCGGAAAATCAAGGAGCACTGGACGGTGGAACTGAACGCCGATGCCCTGCCCAAACTGCGCATTAACAACAATTATGCCTCCATGGTGAAAAGAGCCAATAACAGCCGCGACAATGTGTTCATGAAGGACCATCTGCAGGAAGCCCGCTGGTTTTTGAAAAACCTGCAAAGCCGCAACGAGACGTTAATGAAAGTCGCCACCCAGATCATTGCCTGCCAGCAGGCGTTTCTTGAAAAAGGTGATGAGGCCATGAAACCCCTGGTACTGGCGGATATTGCCGAGGCGGTGGGCATGCATGAGTCCACGATATCCCGGGTAACGACTCAGAAGTACATGCATACTCCCCGGGGTGTTTACGAACTAAAGTACTTTTTCTCCAGCCATGTCAGTACAACGGCAGGTGGTGAGTGTTCCTCCACGGCCATTCGGGCCCATATCCGCAAACTCGTCGCTGAAGAGACACCGCGCAAACCCCTCAGTGACAATAAAATTGCTGCCATTCTGGGGGATCAGGGCATCAAGGTCGCCAGGCGCACCATTGCCAAATACCGTGAGTCTATGAATATTCCCCCATCCAATGAGCGCAAGCAGTTAGTTTAAAACGCCGTTTTTTTGTCTCCAGGCTTTCAAGCGGCATTGACAGTGATAGAATCGAAGTTAACCAGTGCGAAAAATCCCGCGCACGGGTGATTATCTGGATAATGGGATCAGGAGAGCGTTACATGCAAGTCAACATCAGTGGACATCATGTCGAGGTAACCGAAGCTCTGCACGACTATGTGATCAAGAGACTGGATCGTCTTGGCTCACATTTTGACCATATCACCAATGTACAGGTGACCCTGAGTGTCGAAAAGTTGGTGCAAAGAGCAGAAGCCGTTTTGCATACCCGCGGAGCCGAGATTAATGCAACCGCCGAG
The DNA here is from genome assembly GCF_024606365.1 of Endozoicomonas sp. ONNA2. GTDB lineage: Bacteria > Pseudomonadota > Gammaproteobacteria > Pseudomonadales > Endozoicomonadaceae > Endozoicomonas. The sequence continues at coordinate 1,630 of NZ_JAHHPO010000750.1, read as the reverse complement.
CACGAAGACATGTATGCAGCCATTGACCTGCTCTCGGACAAGTTGGATCGGCAGCTGGTTAAGCAAAAAGAGAAAGCCCTGGACAGGCAACACGGCGCCAGTGGCCACGCCCTTTGATTTCTCAGTTGCTTTAGCATGATTATTCATCGCATCCTGACCCCAGAGCGCACCCTTGACGGTGTGCACGGGGCCAGCAAAAAGAAAATCCTGCAATTTATCGCTCAACGTATTAGCAACGAAGCCCCTGAAATCAATGCCAAAGAACTGTTTGAAGCCCTGGTTGCCCGGGAGCGTTTGGGCACCACCGGGCTGGGTAATGGCGTAGCTATTCCTCACTGTCGTTGTAAAGCCTGCCCGAAGCCTATCGGTCTTTTTATACGACTGGCGCAGCCGGTTGATTTTGATGCGGTGGACCGTGAGCCCGTTGATCTGGTATTTGCGTTGATTGTTCCGGAAGGCGAAAATCAGGAACATCTGGAGATATTACAAGCACTGGCAGAGCGATTTCATTCAAAACCGCTATTGCAGAAAATGCGTTCGGTGCCTGAAGCAGGGTCGCTCTATAAATTCATTGTAGGCAATAGCTGACCCGCCAAAAAAGATTCCCACACAATGTATGGGAAAGAGCACGTTACCACATGGTTGGCAGTTTGCATTGTTTGCTTTACCGGCTTGATGTTATGTTACTGCTCCAACCTGGCTTTGTGAGCCTGACAGGTCGTATGGTGTTCTTTTTTCCTTCGATGCATTCACTTCGGCCACAATAGAAGTATGCATTTTTTCATGGTAATCGCGAAAATTACCAGGCTCAATTTTCCTGTGAGGCATACTGTCCTGCATTGGCTTTTGAAATACCTTCTCCGGTTGTCTCTCAAGGTCTTCCCCGGAAGCGTTTGTCACAGTGAACTCACAAGGATTGTTCACCTGCTCTTCTATGACAGGCTGATGAATTTTACGCCGGGCTCCATCAACCGCCTGTGAAACCACAGATATTTCAGGATCAGCTTCCTGTGAAACCACAGACATTTCAGGAATAATACACATCAAGACACCTATCTTTCTGAATCCTAATTTGGTTTGTTCCCAAGCGTACTTAAATGCATCTTTAATTATTTGAAAGGCAGATTTTGTTGCCTTTACCTTTCGGCCACAGGCAATCCCGGACTCATCAGGACTTTCGACACTTCCAGTCACTTCGCAAGATTCCGAATAGACATTGAGTAAACCAGTGACAGGGCCACCCAATTGAAATGTGTTTGTTTGTGTTCCATCCATAACTACATCTCCTTGTTAAAAATTCTTACTTCCTGAAAATCATCCCATAATGACTGAGTCAGTAAAAAGCGATAAAAACGCCAGAGGTCGTCAATCAGCTTGAACATTACTGTACAGGCAAATAAAAACAAAATGGATAACCAGGCTGTTATCCGTTCTGACATACACGGTTACTTGATAAATAAGTAGTTAACCAAATGAAATCATATTTTCTGACTAAATGATCAGTCACTCTTGGCAACCGCTCCTGCGTTGCTCTGCCGCCTGCAGTCGTGCAGCGTTGCAACTCCGGTCACATAGCCAAGGCTCTTGCGATAGACATTTAAGCATCTATATTCCTGAAGCAAAAGCTTTG
>NZ_JAHHPO010000749.1 GCF_024606365.1 Endozoicomonas sp. ONNA2 | reverse complement strand
ACAGGTTTCGGTTCGATAACTATACCTGTCGGGTTTGCGCCTGACTGCTGTATCAAAATCAATACCTCATAACGTTATGGTAGTCGACCATGGTCATATTTTTACTCGTGTTCGCCGTGGCTGCTGCCTTCTGTTGCCATACCTGCCGGTGTGAGTTCGTCGTAGTTATGGTCAAAGTCAGTCTCAGGTGCGGTCATTACCGGGTGCCCGGGGCTGACGGGATGTTGAGGGGTGGGTTCATGTCCCGTGCTCGCCATGGGGGTGGTGCTGTCCGCAGTAGCTGGGCGGGCCTGCCCGTCCGCTGCCGATATCATGAGGTTTTCGATGACATAATACACGGGCTGTTGTTCCTCAGAGGGGGCAGGATTACCTGCCGGGGGATTGCTGCCCCCTGTTGCCGTGTTCCACTGGCTGCCTGTCAACGGTTGGTAATGGCTCTGGGGTGGAGCACGCAACGTTCTCCCATTCCCCCGGTTGTCTGACAACGGTTGGTAATGGCTCTGCAGGGAATCAGGCAGTGCACTCGTGTTCCCCTGGCTGGCGGACAACGGTTGGTAATGACTCTGGTGTGGAGCACGCAACGTTCTCCTGTTCCCCCGGTTGTCAGACAACGGTTGGTAATGGCTCTGCAGGGCAGCAGGCAGTGTACTCGTGTTGCCCTGGCTGCCTGATACAGGTTGGTAATAGCCCCGGGGTGGAGTAGGCAGTGTACTCGTGTTTACCGGGCTGATTGGCACCAGTTGGTAATCGTACCGGGGAGGAGAAGGCAGTGGTCTCTCAACCCGGGGTCGACGTTCGGGTTGCTCTGGCATGGGTTGGTTACGGCCAGCATTGGTCGATGATCTTCGGCAGTAATTGCGGTAGGTGTACACACCGATCACAGCGAGCAGCACAACAAATGCTGCGCCCAGGGTGGCGATAATGGCTATAAAGGCAGGGCTGAGTGATTCTGTTGGCGGTGTGGGGGTAGAACCCGGGCTGGAAATGGTCATGGGTGGTGCTTTGGTGGCAGTGGCCAGGGGCGTTGTTGATGAGTCAAGAACCGCCGGGCTGGGTATATCTGGTACCGTGGCCGTAGTGGCCAGGGGCGTTGTTGATGAGTCAAAACCCGGTCTGGAAAAGTACGTAATGGCGCCCGGTTTCATGCATGCAGTGATTGGTAATACCAGCGTAGAATTAGTGACGTATAATGGATTAATAACATTAGCGACCTGGCAATTCGGCTTTACCAGGCTGGAATCAAAATCTGCGCAGAAACCATTTGGAAAAGCCTGACATGCGCCAACGTCTTTTTGCCTGACATTGTTAACAAGGACATTACAAACAATATAGGAATCTCCTTGCTTGATATCGATGTGACTTAAATATGAACTTATGACGGTGCTGTTAAACACCTCAGTGTTGGTGACAATTCCATTTTGCAAACCTGCGCCAATACCGATATGCGTAAAAGCACCGGGAGCTTTCACCGTGCAGTTTCTTGCAGTAGTGTGGGCAACAATTCCACCTTGAAACTGAAGCCCTGTCCCAATACCGGCATATGTGTAAGGTTGGGAGGTTGAAACAGTGCATTTCACCGCCTTCGTGTCGGTAATCATTGAATTGGTCGAAAATCCAGCCCCAATACCGGCCGATGTGCCAAAGCCATGGGTTGAAACTGTGCAGTTGCTCGCCATCGTATTGGTGATCCCTGAATTGAGCGAATATCCCGCCCCAATGCCGGCATGTCCTGCAAAGTTGAAGGTTGTTACTTTGCAGTTCAGCGCCAACGTGGAGGTAACACTGCCATTATTTATTTTTCCCGCCCCAATGCCAGCAGCTGAATAATCCGATTTGGAAGTTTCCACCGTACAGTTTACCGCTGTCGTGTTGGTAACATTTGTACGGTTATTCATGCCCACGCCAATACCGGCATGCGCGAATTGGCCTTTGGTGGTTACATGGCAGTCTACGGCGTTGGTGTTGATAACAGTGCCTCCGTTAACGCTGCCCACAGCGATACCCGCGC
>NZ_JAHHPO010000748.1 GCF_024606365.1 Endozoicomonas sp. ONNA2 | reverse complement strand
CTGCCATCCTCGCTACGGGGACGCCCAGTCGGGCGCTATTCTCGGACAGCCTCCTAGCGGCTGGTACAAATATTTTTTTATGAGATGCGGCAGCGGCAGGCAGTCAGAGTCCGGTGCCAGGGCTTTTGCCAGCACCCGGTTCTCTATCAGCCGTGAACGAATGCAGGTTCGTGCGCAGGCCATCAGTGTCGCGGGTTGATGCTCCGTCAGGTAATAGTTCAGGACTTCGATCGTGACGACGGCTCCTCTGGCTATCGCAATATCCAGGGCAGTTTTGCCAGAGGCATTGGGAATATCAGCACGGGCACCATTGGCCAGCAGAATGGACGCGATTTTCCAACAGTCATTCTTTGCGGCCAGATGCAGCGGGGTATTGCCAAATTTGTCAGGCTGGTTGGGGTTAACACCATTGGCCAACAAGCTGTTAACCATACATTCGTCTTTGCGATGAAAATCGACAACCGTGCATAGTGGGGTTATACCCCACCTGTCAGGAATCTCTGGATTGGCACCTCTTTGCATTAAAGTGTCAATCGCCTTGGCACTGCCATTAGTGACCGCTTTCAGTACCGGAGTGTGGCCCGATGAGTCAAGGGCATTGATATCGAGCCCCTTGTCCAGTAAATAATTCAGAATCCTGGCGCTCACTGTCGCTTTGTTATGAAACAGGCCTTCGCAAGTCGGGGCCAGATGCAGTGCTGTGCAACCTCTATCGTCGCGGGCGTGCAGGTCTGCTCCCCGGTCCAGCAACAGCTTAAGGGCCGGGTAGTCACCCCAGTCTGCGGCTTTCAGAAATGGCGTAGTTTTTTCTTCAAGCAAACGGTTGCCGACAGTGATATTGGGATTCGCTCCACGGTCCAACAGGGTCTTGATAAAATCTACAGAATCTTTTCTGCCGACAGCCCAATATAGAGGGTTATAACCATCCCTGCCGCGGACATTAACGTTAACACCCAAGTCCAGCAAGCGGTTGACGGAGGCCAGGTCCCCTTTACTGATTGCCGATTTCAGCAAATTTGCAGGTCTTTTCAACTTTTTTGGCCGGCCAGTCTTCGCTGCCAACTGGCCATTACCCGGGGCTGAAGCTACCAACTGTTTTGCCGCTGTCGTGTTATTCGCCGACGCGGGCGCTTCTGCGGATGGGCATTTCACACTGGCATCGGCTGCCAGCTCCTTCTCATGCTGTGTCCTGACATTTGAGAACATCGGCACCCCCAGTGTGACGTATATGTAATGGCTCAATAAAAATAGTGCCGTGGGCTGAATATGCAAGTGTGAATCAAGGTTATTGGCCCGCCCCCGATCAAAGCGTCAGCGGCTGATATAAATAAGCTTTCATGTCTTTGCTCACCGGCAGCCATTCAGAGTCTGGTGCCAGGGCTTGTGCCAACGACACCCGGTTCTTTATCAGCCGTGTACGAATGGAACTTCGGGCGCAGGCCATCAGCGTTTCGGGTTGATGTACCGGAATGTAATTGGCCAGGATGGCGATGATGTTGACGTTTTTTATAGCAACCGAAATATCCTTGGCGGTTTGCCCATGGGCATCGGGAATATCCGCATGGGCACCATAGGCCAGCAGGATCTTGACCATTTGCGGCCGGTTAGTTATCAGCGCCAGATGCAGCGGGGTGTTGCCATACTCTCCGGGCTGGTTCGGATTAGCACCATAGGCCAGCAAGTTGTTGAACACCTCCATATTGTCCCTTGGGTAGTTGTAGCAAGCGACAGCCCTGCAGAGCGGGGTCCTGCCCTGCTGGTCAGGAATGTTTGGATTGGCCCCCCCTTGCAATAAAATGTTAATACCCACAGCGCTGTTATGAATTACCGCATTGAGTAGCGCAGTGCAGCCGTTCGAGTCAAGGGCATTGATATCGGCACCTTTCTCCAGCAAACAATTCAGGACCCGGGTCATTTTTGACGAGTTACCGTAATTGCTGCAACCATAAATAGTGGCCAGATGCAGTGCTGTGCGACCACGAGAGTCACAGGCGAAACGGTCAGCTCCCCGGTCCAGCAACAGCTTGAAGGCCTTATAGTTGGACAGTTTTGCAGCTTGCAGAAATGGCGTGCTGTGTCCCAACACACTGGTGGGAAACGGGAGATCGGGATTTGCCCCACGATCCAGCAGCGTGTTGATAATTTCTTCAGGATGCTTCAAGCCGATAGCCCGAGACAGGGGAGTATCGCCATACTTGCTGCGGATATTGGGGTCAACGCCCTGGTCCAGCAGTTGGTTGACAGTGGCCAGGTCCCGTTGCAGGATAGCTGCACTCATCAACTTTTCTTGTTTTCTCAGCTTTTGTGGCAGATCCTCTTTCACTGCCAACCGGCCATCACTTGCGGGAGCGGCTGCAGCTGCCAACTGCTCTTCCGCTGTCGTGTTATTCGATGGCGAGCAAGCAACTGTGGATGCCTCGCTGGCATCGGCTGCCAATTTCTCCGTATGCGGTGTTCTGGTGTTTGAGAACATAGGTATCCAACTTCAATTAATACCGCCACGAAAACGACATTCGCCGTTATGGCTCAAGTTGCCTTGTTCATTGTTTAACGAATTTTCTGTTCCCGTTGTGAACAAGGAATACTGTTTGAATAAAGAATGACTGCATAAAGATAGTGCCCAAGCCACAATATGCAACATAATATTGTCGACAGGAAACATAAAGATTCTGTTGCCGCTTCCAGCGTGAATAACGGGGAACTGTTCATGGTCAAAAGCCGGAATCGCTTATGCTGTTGCGGGCAACGGGAGGTGAAAAGCTGGCGACGACCTTTTCCCGGACTGAGTAAAATGTTGCAGTAATTCCGTGACAAATCCATAGGTCCTGCGCGAGATTCAGGACAATTTATGCAATATCCGAAATCTTCAGCGGATAGAATAAATAATTTTTCATGACAGGGTCCAGCGGCAGCCAGTCAGATGGTGGCAGGACTGCTGTCAACGGTACCTTGTTCTCTACCAGCCGTGAACGAATGCAGGTACGGGCGCAGGCCATCAGTGATTGGGGTTGATAAACAGGAATGTGATTGTTCAGGATGGCGACCAATTCGTCGTCGTTTTTGTCCACCGCAGTAGACTTGGCAGTGTGGCCAAAGGCATTGGGAATATCAGCACGGGCGCCATGGGCCAGCAGCGTGTTGACAATTTCCGGGCAGTCCCTTGCAACCGCCAGAAACAGCGGAGTACTGCCCAACGCCCCGGGCTTATTGGGATTGGCACCATTGGCCAGTAAAACTTCGACCAATTCTTTACACCCTTGTTGATTTCCTACCGCAAAATTTAACGTGGTGTAGCCTGATGGGCTGGACGTATTCGGGTCAGCCCCCAGAGCCAGAAGTAATCGGGCGAAACCAATGTTGTGAAGAGGACAATATCTTTCTACCAGACAATTCAGAGGCGTGCGACCAGAGTCGTCACACCTGTTCGGGTCCGGGTCCGCGCCGTTATCAAGCAACATATTGGCAATGTCTGAATTGTTCTCCAGCATCGCAGAGAACAGCGGACTAAAAGACCGGTTGCCAGTGGTATTGGGGTTGGCGCCGTAATCCAGCAAAATGTTGACCATGTTGATTTTCATGAAACTATGCTCTTCTGGGCATTGTACTGCAATGCAAAGTGGGGTTCTGCCGTACCAGTCAGGAATATCCGGATTGGCCCCTCTGCGCAGTAAAGTGCTGACGCTCGCAACGTGGCCGTTAAGCGCCGCAACGACCAGCGGGGTGCATTCATCCTCGTTAAGGGCATTTATATCAGCACCTTTGTCCAGCAAACAGTTCATGAGCATGATGGATTTTGTTGTCCGGGGATCAGAGCGGGCCGCCAGATGCAATGGAGTACAATCCCCATAGTCGTCCCGGACGTTAGGATCAGCCCCCATGTTCAGCATCTCCCTGGCAGCCACATATTTACCATTTTGTGCCGCTCTCATTAGAAGGGGTGTTGCAATGTGTGGCAAGCAGGGGGGGGGTGGCCGCATTTGCCCCCGGGACTGCTGAATTCAGCGGCGCCCGAGCAGGCGTCAGCTCCAGGCCGCCTGCACCAGAGGCTGCCGATGGGGGGGCCACGCTGGCATCGTCCGGCACAGGCTCCGATGGCGCCTGCGCTGGTTTGGTACTTGAGAGCATCTGTATTTCCCTTTCCGACATTGCTTGTAATAAGACTATTTTTTTTGGCTATGGTTCCTTAATTGTTTTTAGTGCTGTCCGAGATGACTTGCTCGCTATCCTGTTCAGAAGCTGGAATGGGTATTGATGCCCGGTTGTCATACCCATTGCTTGTCCGCCATCAATTCGTAATCGCCATCGTCTGTATAACTGAGGAATGTTTCATTCTGATAGATCGGTTTGCCAAGTACTTTGTCAGTATTCTCCATAGGGTTGCTGCTCCCTGTTGCCATAACCATCACCTCATAGTCGGGAATTTGTTCGTAATGGTTATAGATGGATCCGCGCTTCATTAAACTCGGGTTCATCGGCAGGTCGTATTCCTTGTCAGCGTTCACCAGGGAGTGCCTGCCCCCTGTTGTCTTGTTCTTGGGACTGACTGATAGCAGTTGGTTTTGGAGCTGAGGAATAGCAGGCAGTGGTCTATTAGTACAAGGTCGGTTTTTGGAGTACTTCGGCACGGGATGGATATGGCCAGTTCGGGTGGATGATCTTTGTTGGCGGTTGCGATGGGTGTACGCAACAACAACACCGATCAGCACAACAATCGCCGCGCCCAGGGTGGCGATAGTGGCTATAAAGGCAGGACTGAGTGATTCTGTCAGCGGTGTGGCAAGCGGGGTAGAACCCGGGCTGGGAATGGTCATGCGTGGTGCTTTGGCCGCAGTGGTCAGGGGCGTTGTTGATGGGTCAACACCCGGGCTGGATATATCTGGTACCGTGGCCGCAGTGGCCAAGTGTGTTGATGATGAGTCAACACCCGGGCTGGACATATCGGATACCGTGGCTGCAGTGGCCAAGTGCGTTGATGATGAGTCAACACCCGGGCTGGACATATCGGATACCGTGGCCGCAGTGGCCAAGTGCGTTGATGATGCGTCAACACCCGGGCTGGACATATCGGATACCGTAGCCACAGTGCTCAGGGGCGTTGTCGATGAGTCAACACCCGGGCTGGAAAAGTTCGTAGTGTCGCCTGGTTTCATGCATGCAGTGATTTGTGATTTTAGCGAAGAATCAGTGACGTATAATGGATTAATATCATTAGCGACCTGGCAATTCGGTTTTACCGGGCTGGAATCAAAATCTGCGCAGAAACCATTTGGAAAAGGATTACATTCTCCAACGTTTTCTTGCTTGTCATTGTTAACAAAGACATTACAAACAATATAGGAATCTCCTTGCTTGATATTTATGTTTTTTAAATCTGCACTTATGACGGTGCTGTTAAACACCTCAGTGTTGTTGACAATTCCATCTTGGTGACCTGCGGCAATACCGATATACGCAGGCGTACCGGAAGCTTTCACCGTGCAGTTTATTGCAGTAGTGTTGGCAACAATTCCTCCTTTAAACTGACGCCCTGCCCCAATACCGGCATATGTGGAACCTTTGGAGGTTGACACAGTGCATTTCACCGCCTTCGTGCCGGTAACCGTTGAATTGGTCGAATTCCCAGCCCCAATACCGGCACTTGTTCCTTTGGCTTTGGTTGAAACTGTGCCGTTTCTCGCCATCGTATCGGTAATCCCTGAATTGCGCGAATGTCCCGCCCCAATGCCGGCATTTCCTGCAACACTGAAAGTTTTGCAGTTGACCGCCAACGTGGAGGTAATATTGCCTTTATTTGTTCTTCCCGCCCCAATACCAGCATGTGCTTTCTTTTCGGAAGTTTCCACCCTGCAGTTTATCGCTGTCGTGTTGGCAACAGATCCATCTCGATTTTGTCCGGCCCCAATACCAGCATGTGCTTTCTTTTCGGAAGTTTTCACCGTGCAGTTTATCGCTGTCGTGTTGGTAACCGAGCCATATTCATTCAATCCTGCACCAATACCGGCATGTGCTTCAACTTCGGAAGTATTCACCCTGCAGTTTACCGCTGTCGTGTTGGTAACAGATCCATCTCGATTTTGTCCGGCGCCAATACCGGCATTTGCATACCGACCGGTGGAATTGAAAGTTTGCACTATGCATTCCACCGCCTTCGTGTCTTTAACCGTTGAGTAGAACGATTTTCCCACCCCAATCCCGGCATCTCCTGATTGACCGTCGGTTGTCACGTTGCAGTTTTCCGCTTTTGTGCCGGTAACCGTTACAAGTGTTTCGCATGCTCCCGCCCCAATACCGGCACCGGTAAATTCCTCTAAAGTTTTCACAGTACAGCTTTGCGCTGTTGTGTCAGTAACTGTTGCATTCATGGAATATCCAGCCCCAATACCGGCATTTGCATGATTTTCCTGAGTTAGTATATGGCATCTCACCGCTTTTGTGCCGATAACATTTCCTGTTCCTGTGTTACTTCCCGCTCCAATACCGGCATGCGCGAATTGGCCTTTTGTTGTCACATTGCACTCTACTGCGTTGGTGTTGATAACAGTGCCTCCGTTAACGCTGCCCACAGCGATACCCGCGC
>NZ_JAHHPO010000747.1 GCF_024606365.1 Endozoicomonas sp. ONNA2 | reverse complement strand
GTTTAAATTAGCCTTGATTGGAACGATCGTAAGGCCGATTCTATCGCCCTGGCCCATGCCTTGACTTCAAATTTTCAACTGTTAACACGGGATAATAGAAAATTCACAAGCTATTTTCCCACCCTGAAATTGATAACTCCTGGCACTAATTAAATACGTAAGTAGTCAATTAAATAAAATCATATTTTCTGGCTAAGTGGACAGCCTCCTGGCCTGGGCCTTGCATAGTAACTGCTCACTTAGCCAGAAATATACGATTCCATTTGGCCATTTACTTAATTTTTATGTTTATCATCGTATTCATCGTTTATTCTGAAACTTTTCTGCCTGACGTTTGTCGAATGTCCCGTTAATTAATAATCATAAATCATCATCGGCGCCTGCAATCAGGGGATTCATAATGAATATTTGTCAATCGCCACAACCATTAGAAATCTATTTTACTTCCACCACTGGCCAGCAAAAGGTCCTGACATCCCGGGCCGGAACAGAAAGCATCAGGGCCATCCGGGCTGAGGCTCTGGAGAACCTGTACCACTATAGGTGTATTGTTTGCCTGGAGGTACTTGGCAAGCCTTTGCAAACAAGATGTTGTACTTCTGTCCTGTGTGCCTTTTGCTACAACCATCTGGAAACCCCGAAAACGTGCCCAAATGACAGAAGACCGTTTACCGGCAACTTGAGTCGCGATCTGCTACCGATGGGTAGACCAGTGAACAACCAGATAGAACGCCTGATGAGACACTTTACAGATATCGAGGCAACCGGTACCGATACCATCAAAAGCGAAGCGCAACAGGCAGCATTGGCAACACTGGAAGGTCGGCCCGCCGGTGGCACAGCAATACTTGAGCCATCCCGTTTGGTGAATTCTTTACAAGGCCATAGCTCTGTACAAAATCATAGCTCTGTACAAAACCATAGTAATGAATCCCCAAGTATGGCTACGGCTACCGCTATGGCTACGGCTACGGCTTTGCTTCGTGCAATTGCTTCTCTGCAAGTTCCAGCAATCCCACCAGTAGATACGCGCCCATTGTCATATAACAACTATACCCAATTGTTCCGGCACTCCACCCGGCAAATGGAGCACCATTGGGATTTTCTTCGGCAGAGCGGGAGCAGCAGTGGGCTTCTACAAGCTTCAGGAAATTTTAGCCATTCTCAAGGCCTTGATCCAGGCCACAATTACCCGCTTTACATGATTAAAGGTATTAACATTTTTAACGACTGTGGCCGGGTTGAGCTTATTGAACAACTTCCGCAACCCCAGCCTACAGTGACAGTTATTGCACCCACAGCCCCAGAGCTTCAGTATAGCGGTTACCTTAAGGTTGCCTCTAGCAGCACTGATGATAATGTTATTGTAAAATTGCCACAGGCATTTGCTCAGCCTCTAAAAATCCTTAGCGGCAGGGGGGATATCATCACGGATCATGGTTATCGGATCAAACACGGGGGGATAATCTCATCGATGTCAGGAAATATCCGTATCGCAGTGGATAGCACACGGGTAACAGTTGAAACATCGGGTCCTGATGTTGAAGTGACCGTTGCCAACCATAACGAACCTCTCGGACAGAGAACCGAACTATACGTAAGATCCCCGTATGGCAAAATAAGGGTAACCGACCGATAGGCTGTGTTCGCAGGAGGATAGAACCATGTTTGCGCTCCAGCCTGAGCAACACTGGGCAAAAATTGTTCCGTAGAATTCACATTCAACACCTAAACTGGAACAGATACTGACATTTCTTTCGGAGTTTTCCGATGTTCAGAAGCCTTGTCTGGATGTTCCTGTTTTTTTCCTTCAACGCCTTTGCCGACAACACCGCTCGCCAATCAGCGAAGCTTATTGATGCTCATGCTTCAGTATTAGCAGATATTAAAGTCACCAATGAGCGTGTGGTCCAGATGGAAGCCAACTGGGAGAAAACCAAATCTGAAATGGGCCGCGACCTGATTCAGCAACAGATCGCCGCGGATATTCGCACGACCACCCAACAGGTAGGGCATTTTCTGGGCCAGGTTAAAGCAGTTAATACACCCGAAGCCCTGCAACTGGGCGAGGAGGTGGTGAACGCGGAAAACCGCTTTTTAGAAGCCCGACTGACCCCCGCCTCATCCGACCTGCGACAACTGTTTGAACAATACGAACAGGCCGGAGCTGATGAGCAATTGCTGGTGCTGTTCAATATCAATGACTTTTACACCTATATCAACTGGCTACAGAGCGAAAGGCTGGATAACCTGAAGTTACTGAACAGCTGGCAGGTGAATACCACCGTATTGCAACAAAAGCTGAACCATGAGATCACCCGCTATGCCGAGTTTATGGCTACCTACCTGCGTAACAATACCCGTCAAAAAGCGCTGTTACAGACAGAGCTTAAATCCCTGCCCACTAATGCCCGCAGCTCTCTGGAAAGTAAAATTGCCGACCAGGACCGCCTGGTACGCAGCGCGGTGGCCAACCTTCGGCAGATCCTGATAATGATGGAAGAACAAGGCCTGCCGGTGGATCAGTACAATGAACTGATCTTCAAGGCAACCGGCAATCTGGCCGAAGCCGTGGTCAACTTTGATACACTGCGTACGGTCATTATCGGGCTATGGGACGACCTGACTCACTGGTTCAAAGCCAATTTGGGTGGCATACTCTCCCGCCTGTTCCTGTTTGCCGCTCTGATGGGCGCAGCCATAGTGTTAGCGCGTCTGGTTCGACGGGGTATATCCCGTGCCGTCACCCATAAGAAAGCTCGTTTCAGTACATTGGTTCAGGAATTTTTTATCAATGTTGGTGGTAACCTGGTGGTCATCTTTGGCCTCCTGTTCGCCCTGGCACAGGTGGGTCTGGACCTGACACCGGTACTGACCGGTCTCGGTGTTGCCGGTATTGTCATCGGCTTTGCCCTGCAGGATACCCTGTCCAACTTCGCCTCCGGGATGATGATCCTGATCTACCGTCCCTTTGATGTGGGTGACTTTGTCGAGGCTGGCGGCGTTGCCGGTAAAGTGGGCAAAATGAGTCTGGTCAACACCACCATTCGCACCTTCGACAACCAGGTTTTTATGGTGCCGAATGCCAAGATCTGGGGAGAGACCATCAAAAACATCACCTCGGAACGGATCCGCCGGGTGGATATGGTCTTTGGGGTTTCCTATGGCGACAACGTCGGGCGGGTAGAAGGGATTTTTGAAGATATTATCAGCAACCACCCGAAAATACTGAAAACACCAGAGCACATTATTCGTCTGCATGTTCTCAACGAGTCATCCGTGGATTTTGTGGTTCGTCCCTGGGTAAAAACAGACGACTACTGGGATGTATACTGGGACATTACCCGTGAAGTAAAAGTCCGGTTTGACCGGGAAGGCATCACCATTCCATTCCCGCAACGGGAACTTCACTTTTATAAAGCACCAGCCGATCTGCCGGGCGAGCGGGTAATTATTCAACAATCGGATATCGGACTGCCCACGGTGGGCGAAGACGGACGCACTTAAAAGACTTTTTTGCACTACAAAGACACAAAGAATAGCAGACGGGTAAGAGCGCAGCTCTGACCATGAAAATGCCTATACTTTGCCGTGAAAAATATTTTGCTTAACCATTTTTCATCCTTGAGGGTGACGCATAATATTTTCACGCGCCATGGGCATGTGTGGTTAAAAGTTCTGTAACTATTCAGCCCCCCATCAAAGGCTGATGACCATAATTGCTGGCAGTAAAAGCAGGGCTTCAAAAATCTTCCCTTGCATGGAAATATCTGAAGTATTGAGGGAACCTATTTCCTGACTCTTTGTCAAACAAACTGTCAACAGGTTCGACTCACCATCAGTTGACTACTCGCTAATATTTTCAGTCCACAAAGGTGATTAATATGATAGACGCATCAATTTCAGCGCGAACAGCCAGCCTTGGAGCAGACAACCCACCATGCCCAGAAATAAGTGAAGCTTCTGAATCCCCGGCGTTTGGGCGTTCCGTTAAGCCTTTTACCAACAATGGCACCAGTTTACGACAATACATTGCGCAACCTTGTTCTTCTATGAAGAAATCGTTAGTTATCGGCGGAGCCTTCATACTAACATCTCTCCTTACAGATCCTGCTTCAGGCCATGTAATCACAAATGGTAATATCACAAATGGTAATATCACAAAAAGTACAACGCCCTCACCTACTCTCGTACCCACTGATCATCCGGCTCTAGATGCTTTTATAATAATTGTACTGATTGCTGTAGTAATTTTGTTTCTTGTTATTTGTCGTAGAGAGAATGCAAGATGGCCCTTCGGGTAGACATTAAGGAATACTTCCTGATAGCACTACTGTCCATTCTTTCTTTAGCTTCT
>NZ_JAHHPO010000746.1 GCF_024606365.1 Endozoicomonas sp. ONNA2 | reverse complement strand
AAGGCAAAACCCGGGTTGATCTCTATGCCGAGCAGGTGGTAGCACAATCTGGAACCTTAAAACAACTCTTAAAACAATGGAGACGAATTTAATATGAGCAATCCAGTTTCAACTAACGATAAAACAGTTAACAACTTTGACTTAACGCCACCAGTTAACACCCAATTTATAAAAAAGAAATACCCCGTAACGGGCCCGGGAAAACAAAAATCTTCAAGGTATTCTCCTTATAATATTACTAACAAAATATTAATAAGCGATCCTCTAAGGCCAAGAGATGATCACCCCTCTCTGGCACTTAGACAACTGAAGATTGTTCAAGGTTTTAACCAACCAAGTGTTCCGGACAGTATACAAAACCCTTCGAATGACTACCCGAATAAAACGAGCTGGCCATGCGAACCCTTGCACGAGTATTTCAAAGAATGGGGCATAGATGGACAAACTTCTCATGATGTGACTGTTCAATCGCCCCTTGGTTCTACATCATATACACAGGATGCACCAGAAACACTCGATGCAGATTGTTTTGATACAGCCTCACTCTTTAATACTCCCACGCAAAATCTACCTGATGAATATTTATTGAAAGAGATTGAAACGCTTTTGAATATTCAACAAGATAAAGGTACTGAATCAAAGTTTACCAGACAACCGGAAATGGACTTATCCGGGAATACCCCAAACACCAGTCAGCATTCATTAAAAATCTCGCAACGCACCTCAAAAACTATTGTTAGACAAAAAACTCTTTTAGACTTCATATTAAATAAACTGAATAGTGGTAGTGATTCTGTCCGCTGGTTAAATTCAGAACAAGGTGTTTTTCAGTTTACAGATACTGATAAATTTTCAAATCAGTGGAGTAGCCTCAGAAATAAAAAAATATCATTTGATAGTATTAAAAGAGCTATAAGAGCTCATTACTCTTGCGGTATAATATTCAGATTTGATAATCATGGTAATGATCTTCCAATTAATCAATTTCGCTTTGATTTATCACATCCTTATATCGTTTCTAATTTTAAATCCATCGTACCAGACTGAACAAAATTAAATGACCTAAGTAGTTGGTCAAATGGAATCGTATTTTTCTGCCTAATTGGGCAGTTACTAAGCAAGGCGCAACTCTTGGGACAGACATTAAGGAATACTTCCTGATAGCACTACTGTCCATTCTTTCTTTAGCTTCT
>NZ_JAHHPO010000745.1 GCF_024606365.1 Endozoicomonas sp. ONNA2 | reverse complement strand
AAGCACGATCAACGTCTGATACCACCAGTCAAACAATGACTTCTGGCATTTCGGACAGCACAACAGCTGCTGCACCGCTGGCAGAAACTTCAACGGCCACAGAAACAGATCAATCAGTAACATCACGAGCAGCAGCTACTACAACTCAGGCGACAATTGACAAAAAATCAATACACCAATCGACAACCCAACAAATAGCATCATCAACAGCCGAAACCACCACAACAGAAGGCGACTCTTTTATATCTGACAGTACAACGGCATCTCCAACCTCAACTGTTGAAACGGCCGCCAGTATTTCCGATGGTACAAACCCAACCGAAAACCCAACAGACGCTGCAACAACAAGCGCCACGCCTGAACCAACGACAGAATCTGATAACAGCCAACGACTGTCGGCTGTCATCAAATCATTCACAGCCAAAAGCAAAACGATCCATTCTCAATTCAATAAAAAAATGGCCAAAGCCTATGCCAGCACACACAACCAGGTCCGCCGGGCAATAACAACGCAAGGGCAACCGTTAAGCAGTTTTCAAAAAGAAATTCTTCTGGGGGATTCACTGAACCAACTGAATCAACAATTCAGTACTGATTTCCTGAATATTTATAAATCTGCCCACCGGTTTATGAAGTCTCTGCGCTCGGTTCCGATCAGTGAAAATCACCGCCGTACCGCTCAATCCATTATCAGCGCCAGGGTCATTTCCCAGTTCCGGGCAATGTATGCCACGTTTAATAATATACGACTGCAGATGTTGTCAGACCTGGGCTATACCGACCAACAACCGCTGGACCGTGCCACCATCAAACAACTGGCGTCTGGTGTCTATGCCCCTCCCGCAGCAGCCTTCCTGAATACAGCCCATCTGCTCAAGGCTATAGAACAACGAACACAGTCAGCCAATCCTGATGGCTTTGATCGGTTTATGGCGGAACTGAGTGAGTTTCTGCGGAGCACTGGGTCCGCGGAAAAAGCAGAAAAAGCAGAAAAAGCAGAAAAAGCAGAAGAGCTGAACAGTGATATCATGGCCCGGCAAAACAGGCTCCACAACCATCAGTTATTAACCAGTATCTTGCAACAGGAGCAAGCACTGCTGTTTGAGAATATCCGGCAGCAGCCCGATATAAATCCTGCCAGGAAACTGGACAGTCCCACCGCACCAACTCGCCAAACCCAAGGCATAACCAGTGTCCAGCCTGACCCGGGCAAGGCCGGCACGATAACAGGCAACCGACAGAAAAGGCAAATACACCAGCCTGACCCGGTCAAGGCCGCCACACCATTGGCCATAGCCAGTACACCCGGCACCGATGGCCATACTGCCAAAAACGCCATAACACGGGCGAACTATCCGGTCAGCGACAACCTGACACTGGCCAACTTGCTGGTTGCCAAAATCAGCGATCGCCCCATACATCTGAACCAAACCCATCTTAACCAAACCACGGTACCGGGAAACTTGAACAAGCACGCCTCCCCGCTTGACCGGACACCGGGCATGAAGCTGCTGACAGACAGCCAGGCCCTGGCCGGACAGTTGCGGGCAGAGCTTTCAGCCCTGGCCAACTATCTGGCCACCTCTGGTAAAGATGTCAGTACCCAGTGGAGCCAGGATGACCTGATTAACCTGGCCATTGTCCAGACCCTGCCAGAAGCATCCGCTGGCAAGGTGATGGCAAACTTTCTGTCAAACGTGCTTACCTCAACGTCATTGGGCATACAACACCAGCATCCTGACCATATATTCCGGGCCGATGGCTCCCTGCGCGGCACCAGCCAGGCCGCTGGCACACCCCTGTTCCATGACCCGTCAACGGGCAAGACCATCGACCATGGTGCAACCAGACAACTGGCAAAAATCATGTTACAGGCCATGGCCAGAAGCCGACTGTCTGAACAGACAGTGAACGACGATATACCAAAACATCTGGCCAACAAGATTATTGACCAGGCGTCACAACTGCAGAATCGCCAGCCTCAGGGACTGGTCATTCGACTGGGCCGATCGCTCGGGCTGGAGCAGGCTTCATCGACAGGCACCCGGGACTCACTGGCCAAACTCTTTGAACAACGACTGACGTCCAGACAGAGCGTCGACATCACACCACCAACCGACCTGCCACTGGTCAACGGCCTGGTCACCGGTCGTTACCATGAAACCGAGTCCCGCTTTATGAACCTGGCATCGGCCAGGCAACTGGAGCTGCTGACGTCGTTGGCCAGCAAACCCGACTATCTCGGTCTCGACCACTTTGCTGGACCCCTGGCCCGGTTGCAGGCCGATCTTGCCACCGCTACACAGACACCATCGTCTATCCCGGCAGACTCAAATCCGCATTCGAACAAGTATTCCCCCGATTGGCAGACCTTCCGGCTTGACCAGAGAGCCTGGCAACTGTTTACCCATCTGTATAACGCCCGGTTTGAGGCACCGGCAGAGGCCATCAACCGGCTAAAAACCGCGGCACTGATCCAGCGCAAGGGTATTGAGCCCCATCCGGATGAGGCCCAGCGCCTCAATCAGCTGGTGATAACACTGCTGCCGGTGCGCACCAGTGCCAGTGACCTGGCCCGGCTGATCGACACCGGGGGCAAGGCGCTGCCAGAGCCTGTGAAACTGCACCAGTTCAACCGGGAACGCATCGCCGGAATTCTCAGCAGCTACGCAACCATCAAGTCGCTGGTCAGCAAGGAATTCCCACAGGTATTTGGTGACCAGATCAACGACGACCGGTTGCAGGATGAATTGATCGCCCAGATAGCAAGGACCAGTTTGCAGGAACTCAAGGGCAAAACGACAACCGGTCAATGGCAACAGACAGTCAGGAAGCAGCTGAAAGAAGAATTTGACGACTTCCACAGCGAGCGGGCTGAAGCCAGCTGAAAAATCACCAAGTCAATCAATTTCAGGATTAATCACTTTAATTGACCAGGACACAGGTTACCGGTAATGAATAACCAGATAGCACCAACAACAGCCATTCATCAGAATGCATACACTGCTGAAACCGTTCCAGGCGATTTACCCGAACAATCAACCAAAAGGCAATTTCTGTCTTATCGAACAAATGCCGAGCCCGATGTCCAGAAACTGATTAATAGAAACCAGGCAGAAACAAAAGTTCTGGAAGGCAAGATAGAAAATATGCAAACCACAGGACTACCGCCTGGCTCAACCACTGACAGCACGGTCTCATCACCCATCTTATCAACTGCTGACCAAATAAAGAGCCTTTTTTGTGCACTTTCTAATGTACTGTTATGCACTACTACATCATTTCAAGGAGATTGACGTGTACCAACTCCGTTCATCCTGAGCGCCCTTCGGCTCGGCTCAGGATGCACGGACGAAGGGTGTTGGCACGATCTATCATGGCCTGGAGTTTGCGTCCTTCGATGCTTCGACAAGCTCAGCACTCAGGAAGAACGGAGTGCAGAGGCTTATGATAACGACAACCCGTCAAACTCATTGAAACTATGTACTACAACATCAGGAGTCCTGTTTATGATTCAGCAACCCATTCAGCAATCCAATCAGCAATCCATTATTCAGCAACCATTATGTGACACGTCTTCCCAATGTTCAGGGAATGGCATCGAAC
>NZ_JAHHPO010000744.1 GCF_024606365.1 Endozoicomonas sp. ONNA2 | reverse complement strand
GAGTGACTGGCCACTTAGTCAGAAAATATGATTTCATTTGGTTAACTACTTATCAGTTTACCGCTTCTTTCAGGGCTTTGCCTGGCTTGAAAGCCACCGTCTTGCTGGCCTTGATCTGGATGGTTTCACCGGTTTGGGGGTTTTTACCGGCACGGGCGGCACGGCTGCGCTGTTCAAAAGTACCAAAGCCAACCAGGTTCACAGAGTCTGCTGATTTCATGGCACTGGTGATGGCTTCAAGAATAGCGTTAAGCACCAGGGAAGCCTTGTCCTTACTGATATCCGCTTCGTCGGCGATGACATTGACCAGATCGGGTTTACGCATATATACACTCCGTTTTTGTTTTTCTTGTTTCTTCCCTTGAATCAAGGGTTTTTTGCTTCCTGAGCAAGGGCAGCAGCTGCTCTTGACCCCAGGGGTATGGCTCACAAACCAAAAACAGACTAAAACACCACCGCTCTCAGGGCAATAGTCTGAACCAACTGTTTGCAGGATTTTTGCCAGAAATCCCTGTTTTTCTATCAATCAACTGACCTCCATCATCTCAAAGTCGTCTTTGCCTGCGCCACAATCCGGACAGTGCCAGTCCTTTGGAACATCCTCCCAGGCCGTTCCGGCAGGTATGCCATCTTCAGGCCAACCGACAGACTCATCATAGACAAAACCACAGATAGTACACTGCCACTTTTTCATCATTCTCTCCGGTTCATACAGGTCAGGAGGTTGTTTATTTCTGGCACTTTTTGTGCGTGAAAAAACACCCCAAATGTTTAACAGGTAAATCCATAAACAAAGATTCACAGTGCAGCTGCAAGCATACCTCTTTTTTGGTAGTAAAAAACCGTGATCTTCTGGCAAAACGCCCGCCCTGAGTTTTGCATCATTGGCTTTCCACCAGCGATCAATGGATTCACCAAGAAGAGTAAATATAAGTGAGATCATCATGCCCGCAAGTCGCGAGCCAGAATCCAGCCGGTCACAACGTCTTCGCCGGTCACAACGTCTTCGCCAGTCACAACGTCTTCGCCGGTCACAACGTCTGGACAGCAAAGGTGCCGTTTTTGGCAACCGCAGCGAATACCGTACTCGCTGGCATCACTAAAGTTTATCCCGGGGTTGTTGCCAATGACCAGGTCAGCCTTGCCATCAAGCCCGGTGAAATCCATGCGCTGCTGGGCGAAAATGGTTCAGGCAAAAGCACCTTGATGAAAATCCTCTATGGTGTGACGCAACCAGGAGGCTGTCCCATCCATCCTGGCGCTTGGGCGCTATGGATGGAGATTTCCGTGAGGTTGGTTTAAGTTTCAGAGGGTACAAAGCTTAACGATGGTGATATTCTGTCCATGAACTGGCAGGTGGAGGGTGTTGAAGGCCCTTTGCCCAATTAATCTCTGCTTGATTGACAGACCCTGGAGCCATCGGCTCCAGGCAGGATGTACTGCCGATGCCCTTTGCTGACATGAACTGGCAACCTGCCCAAAATGCCAAAGCGATACCCTCCGCACTGCGTGACATGATACTGGACCAACACTCGTTGACCCGTCGGCTGAAGCAAGCACACAACAACGATTTTTTTGTCCGGGTCATCTCCCATGATTGGCAGGAGCCGGATGCATCAGAGAAAGCCTTTATTCATTGTGATGATCAGCGTGCCAGCATAAGAGAAGTCCTGCTGTTTGGTTCAGGTCAACCGGTGGTTTTTGCCCGCAGTGTGTTACCGGAGTCCAGTCTGTCCGATGAAAATAAAGTACTTCTGGAGCTGGGGGACAGGCCATTAGGTGAATATATTTTCAGTCAGCCCGGCCTGCGCCGTGGAACGATTGAAGTTGCCGATATGAAAGCCAGTGAATTTAACGTATACCTTGATATGAAATTTACCACAGAGATTGCCTGGGCCAGACGATCCCTGTTTTATTTGCGGGAGAAACCTATCTCTGTTTGTGAGGTTTTTTTGCCTGAGCGTGAGGATGGAGGGGCTGTCTGAGAATAGTGCCTGGTTACCTTCCGGGTCAAGGTGAATTAAAGGCAGGAGAAAAAACGATGAATCGAGTCGCTGGTCACAGCCAAAAATACGCTACTGACAGTGTCAAACTCGTTAGAAATCCCCCGGCAAATCGTGGCAATGCCGCCGGGAGAACTGTCAGTGGTGAGTCATTGGGCGCCAGGCACGCTGATCTCACAAAGTACCGCACAGCACATCTTGCAACTCACCCAAAAGCGACACAAAAAAAACAAAAAGGGACCGGGATTACCTCCAGGGCCATTGCTTTAGAAACCCTCAGGTGCAAACCAAAAGTTAAAGGGCTTAAAGCCATTCAGGGGGCGAACACTGCCATCTTCACTGACAAACAAGTCAAACTGATTCGAGGTCTCCTGGATGGTAAAACAGACAGGCTCAAAGTCGATGAATTTATCGATATTATCGATTTTCTTGGTGACCACACAGATGTAAAACTGCCTGAGGGTTATGCCAAGTCACCCACCCTTTTGTCAGGGATAATAAGAAACCATCTTTGGCCGGTCTTCGAAAGGCAGTCAGGTGGTAAACTGATGACGGTTTTATCAGCAACACCGGAAAGGGAAAAACAGTTATTTCTGGTGGATGCCAGGGTAACCGGCTCCAAATGTGGCTATTTGGGCCTGCCTGAAGATGTAAGAGATGATATTCATTTTCTGACTGAGTACTCAAATTTGCATGGTATTCCCTGCGATACACCAGTGAAACTGGCCGTGCCGGTGTATGAGCGCCTGGATATCGGAGCCAAAATAAAGTCCATCCATGCTCTGCCGGAGAGCTTTAAGGATGATGCTTTTTATGATGAGCTGATCCGTTCAGGAATCGTGCCGGTTAAAGATCTGCCACTGGAGATCCAAAAGAAAAACGCAGCATACTGCCTTGCGCAATTATCCGATGGCCTGTGCAGATTATCGGATTTTCCGGATCAATTGATCACCAAAAAAGCGATATTGGCTTCGCTCTATGATGAAAATTTGTATAGGAATTTTATTAATATTATCGAAGATGATCATAAATATAAGCTGCTGACCAGTGATCCTGATTTCTTTGAAGAAGCACTGCTCAAAATGAATTCATCTGCGTTGGAATTAAGAATAAGCCGCAACGGTTCACGCATTTATCCCTTGTCGGATGTATTTAAATGTTGCATGGAAAATTACCAGTCTGACAGCGCAAGACTGGCTTTGTTGTTAAAAAAACTGGTAAAAGCTAACCCTTTTTTTGTTATACCCGTTGAAGATTGCGACGATGCGTTACTGCAGGAATTGATTAAAACAGGAAAACAAACATTATTGGCAATATTAGCCACCAGGCCTGAACTGATACAATATTTTCGTACAAGCATCCTTTTTCTTTTCTTTCATAAAGTGAATGCGGATGATGATTTTAAAAATCACGTCCTGGAAAGTGTCTATCCCTATTTTCCTATCGAATATCCTGAATATTTTTCGGAAGAAATATTGCAGAAGCAAGACGCTATAGTGCTGGAATCTGAACCTTTTTATGCCGGAGAAACGCATATTGTTGACAGAAAATTACGACCCGCCAACGCCGGTCGCATCATAGACTACATTGAACAGTTTCCAACGTTTTTGCGTCGTTTTAATGACCAGGCATATCTGGAAAAGTGTTGCACTGACCCAACGATCCGGCAAAGAGTTATCCGTGTGCTGGCTTGCAGGATTATTGCCAACAAGCGCCAGCTCATGACGGAGTGGGTTCCCTATGTGCCCCGGCAAATCATTGATGAAACGTTGGCTTATCTCAATAATCCGGCGCTTTTCTCTAAACTGGATGTCTCCGGCACATTGACTACGCCGGTGAATCCCCTCAAATTTCAACGACCGAATCCTTCCGCACTCCCATTGACGGTGGCTGCCCACGCAAAGGGCTTTTATCCGGTGAATGTAACCCATAGACTACAATTGCAGTCTGAATTTGCCCGTGCCGGTAACACAAAATTTCAACCGTTTTATCTTGGTCAGCTGCAACATACCCAACAGCAACATGCATTGTCGCTATTTAAAGGCAATGGGTCAGTAGTCGGTGGTCGTACACTGGCAGTGGGCAATGGCAAGAGCGTTGATTACTATAAATTCCAGCGGCTTGGAGAGTCCGTAGCCACCCTGGCGCAAGAAGGCATTATGCACCAATTTATTGCCAGGGTGCCCAATCAACGTTTTAAAAGCCAGCTACCCCGTTTTGGGCAGTACCTCATCATACTGGAAAAGGATCTTCCCGGGCGTGTCCGGGGTTTCACTGACCGCTTGCAGGTGATCACTCTGAATGGTGAAAGAGCCTTTCGGGTTTATCACTTCAAAGCGACAAAAAACTACTGTAAATACGCCCATACGCCGGATGGAACCAGCACCGCGCTCCCTGAGCGAGGCTTGTTGAACGCCATTCACGACATTGGCGTTCTCAATGGCAACGTTGGCGTGATGCCCACCACAACGATCCCGGCATTCCATGATGTCGGACGCCGCTGGGTGTTCCTTGGCCCATTACTGGGTAACTCCGGATATTTTTCCTTCCCGTTACCCGGAACCTTTGAAAACTGGATAAATGCCATTGATCGCCCGGATTTTGGTTGGGATGGTTTACGGGATTGGGGCGATGTTGAGTTCTACGGTTCCA
>NZ_JAHHPO010000743.1 GCF_024606365.1 Endozoicomonas sp. ONNA2 | reverse complement strand
GGCTCCTGCATCCATGCAGTCGTGCGGTGGCAGCAAATTGGTCTAAAAAGTCGGAGTTTTTTATCCTCAATTTGCTGCCATCCTCGCTACGGGCGGGGATGCCCAGTCGGGTGCTATTCTCGGACAGCCTCCTGGAGCAATCAGGAACACGACGGATTACTTGCTTTCCATCTGAGCCTTGATCAGGTCACCAATGGTAGTCGGACCGGCAGCTTCTTCGTCCTGCTTGGTGCGCAGCTCTTTCATTGCTGCTTTTTCATCAGCCTGGTCTTTCGCTTTGATCGACAGGCTGATGTTGCGGTTCTTGCGGTCGATGCTGATGATGCGAGCTTCAACCTCTTCCCCTTCTTTCAGAACGTTAGTTGCGTCTTCAACGCGGTCAACGCTGATTTCAGAGGCTTTCAGGGTAGCCAGAACGTCTTCTGCCAGCTCTACCACAGCTGCCTTGGCAGTCACTTCCTTAACGATACCCTTAACCACAGATCCTTTTTCATTCATGCCCGCGTAAGCGTTGAATGGGTCTTCGGAAAGTTGCTTGATACCCAGAGAGATACGCTCACGTTCAGCGTCAATGGCCAGAATCACTGCCTCTACTTCGTCGCCCTTGCGGTACTGACGAACAGCTTCTTCACCGGTTTCATTCCAGGAGATATCAGACAGGTGAACCAGGCCATCGATACCGCCGTCCAGTCCGATGAAGATACCAAAGTCAGTGATGGACTTGATCTTGCCAGCCAGCTTGTCGCCCTTGTTGAAGGAGCCGGAGAAGTCTTCCCATGGGTTAGTCTTGCACTGTTTGATGCCCAGAGAGATACGACGACGCTCTTCGTCAATATCCAGAACCTGAACTTCAACTTCGTCACCCAGGTTAACCACCTTGGATGGGTGAATGTTCTTGTTGGTCCAGTCCATTTCAGAAACATGAACCAGGCCTTCAACACCTTCTTCCAGCTCAACAAAGCAGCCGTAGTCAGTCAGATTGGTGACGCGGCCAGAAGCACGGGCACCTTCAGGGAAGCGCTTGGTAATGGCAACCCATGGATCTTCACCCAGCTGTTTGAGCCCCAGGGATACGCGATTACGGTCACGATCAAACTTCAGGACCTTGACGGTAATTTCATCACCAACGTTAACGATTTCGCCAGGATGCTTGATACGCTTCCAGGCCATATCAGTGATGTGCAGCAGGCCGTCTACGCCGCCCAGGTCAACGAAGGCACCGTAGTCGGTCAGGTTCTTGACGATGCCCTTGACTTCCAGACCTTCCTGCAAAGAGCCCAGCAGCTGCTCACGCTCAGCACTGTTTTCAGCTTCCAGAACGCTGCGACGGGATACCACCACGTTGTTCCGCTTCTGGTCCAGCTTGATAACCTTGAACTCAAGCTCTTTACCTTCCAGGTGCGCCGTGTCGCGAACCGGACGAACGTCAACCAGAGAGCCCGGCAGGAACGCGCGGATAGTCGCCACGTCAACCGTGAAGCCACCCTTGACCTTGCCACTGATAATACCCTTGACAACGTCTTCTGCTTCGAAGGCTTTTTCCAATTCCTTCCAGGCTTCCATACGCTTGGCTTTTTCACGGGACAGACGAGTCTCACCGAAACCATCTTCCACCGCGTCCAGGGCCACCTGGACTTCATCACCAATAGCGATGGCCAAGTCACCATTCTCATCCTGGAACTGAGCCTTGGGAATCACACCTTCGGACTTCAGGCCAGCATGAACCGTTACCCAGTCACTGTCGATATCCACCACAACACCACTGACAATGGCGCCGGGCTTCATTTCGATCTCTTTCAGGCTCTCTTCAAACAGTTCTGCAAAGCTTTCGCTCATGATTTTTCCTGTGACAGTGTACGCATCTGCAAAGTCTCTGCCTTAATCAGCAAAAACCAGTCAATGGTAACCGAATAACGCACACTGGTTGTCATCCACACCGCCAGCCGGAGTGGGTTACTTTAATCAGGTTCGAATCTGCAATGCTGGCTCTACGCCAGAAACGAACCTCCAGATAGTATTGAGTGCAACCTGCAGCGCACTCAGTAGAGGAAGACCCACTTCCTATGAGGCTGTCCGGGAACCCCCTAAACCAGTCCTTTCAAACGCATCTGTTCCAGCACCTTGTTGAATACCTCCTGGATACTCATACGGGTACTGTCAAGAATGATGGCATCATCGGCAGGCTTGAGTGGTGCTACAGCCCTTTGGCTATCTCGCTCATCCCTGGCCTGGATATCTGCCAAAAGGCGATCAAAGCTAGCATCAATCCCTTTTTGATGCAACTGGCCATAACGTCTTTTGGCTCGCTCTTCGGCGCTGGCGGTCAGGAAGACTTTCAGGGCAGCCCGGGGAAACACAACCGTCCCCATATCACGGCCATCGGCCACCAGCCCCGGTGGTTCGGCAAAGTCTCGCTGTCTTTGTAACAGCGCCGTCCGGACACCCGGCAGTGCCGCAACCCTGGACGCCATGGCACCGACCTCTTCCGTACGCAGACTTGCACCCACCCGCTCACCTTCGAGAATGATGGTCAGACCAGCACCGGTTTCTGATGGCAAGAACTGCACATCAAGATGACCCGCCAGGACCTCCAGGGATGACTCATCGGCAAAATCAACCCCATGATTCATCGCTGCCAGGGCAGTTAACCGATACAACGCCCCACTATCCAGCAACCCCCAGCCAAGCTCTCTGGCCAACAGCGCTGCAATCGTTCCCTTGCCAGACCCGCCCGGACCATCAATAGTGACCACTGTCACTGGTGTCTGAGACTCACTCACTGGTACTTACCTTTACCACAATACGCATACCGGCTCGATTTGCCAGTCCTGCAAAATCCGGGAATGAAGTCGCTACATTGGCACAGTCGAGAATGCGAATATCATCCTTTGCCCGCAGTGCAGCAACTGCAAATGACATAGCAATACGGTGATCCCCATGGCTGTCAATAGTGCCACCGTTAAATACAGGTTGCCCCTTCTTTTCAGAAGCAGCATGGCCGGAACCATTAATCATCATACCATCAGCCAGTGGTTGTGCATCAATACCCAGTGCAGTCAAGCCATCGGCCATGGCCTGAATCCGGTCACTCTCTTTCACCCGGAGCTCACCGGCACCGGTGAGCAGGGTCCTGCCTTGTGCACAGGCTGCGGCAACAAAAAGCACCGGAAACTCATCAATGGCAATGGGCACGAGGCGCTCAGGAATATCAATACCCTTCAGCGGTGCTGAACGCACAATCAGATCGGCCACGGGCTCACCACCCACAACAGCCTCGTTTTCAAGGGTAATATCCGCTCCCATCAGCTGCAGGATCTCAACCACACCGGAACGTGTCGGGTTCATGCCAACATGGCAAAGACGCACCTCTGAACCCTCGGCTATTGAGGCAGCCACCATGAAGAACGCCGCAGAGGACACATCGGCGGGCACATCGATTCGGGTAGCCGTCAGCTTGCCACCCCCTTCGATGGCCACCCGATAGCCATGCTCACCACTGCCACTCTCTGCACAGGTAACCGCACAGGTAACCGGGTAACCAAAGCCATCAAGCATACGGTTGGTATGGTCCCGAACAATACCCGGTGCAACCGTCACCGTTTCACCCTCAGCGTACATTCCAGCCAGTAACAGGCAGGACTGCACCTGGGCCGACGCCATGGGCAGATGATACTCAATACCCTGCAACCGGGCACCGCCTTTGATTTTCAGAGGTGGGCGACCACCTTCTGAGGTCTCGATGGTGGCCCCCATCTTGCCGAGGGGGTCCACCACCCGATTCATGGGTCGAGCAGACAGGGAGTGATCACCGGTTAACGTTACATCAAAGGACTGGGCTGCCATCAACCCGGCCATCAAGCGCATGGCGGTACCGGCATTACCAAGATAAAGCGGCCCTTGCGGCTGCCTGAGGCCATGCATGCCAACCCCCTGAATGGTGACCTTGCCCAGATAGGGACCATCAATTTGAACCCCCATATCCCGAAATGCCTTCAGGGTTGCCAAGGCGTCCTCCCCTTCGAGAAATCCTGCAACCACCGTTTCTCCTTCCGCAAGGGCACCGAGCATGATGGCACGATGAGAAATAGACTTATCTCCGGGAACCCGAAACTCACCGGAGATAGATCCTCCCGGGCGGGCAATAAACGTCTGGGTACTTTCTTTCATACTGTCCATAACTTCTTTATCTGTATCTTCAATCAGCACTGAGCCGGAAAAATCATTGCAGACTATGACCGAATCAGGCAGTGTCTTCGCTCGCTGCTGCCTGCTCTGCAAAAGAGATGAGAAATGCTGCCGGGCTGATTGCGCACGACTGAATATCCCCAGTAGCGACTGGCTGTTTTGCTGCACAATCGCTTCGCGCAGTACCTGAAGACCCTCGGTAAATTCATCCAGTGCAGCCAGCACCGCCTGATGATTACCCAACGCAACATCATGCCACATAATGGGATCGCTGCCAGCGATCCGGGTAAAGTCCCGAAAACCGCCCGCAGCAAACCGGAAAATATTCTGATTATCCGGATTCCCGGCCAGCGTATCCACCAGTGAGTAAGCCAGAAAATGAGGAAGATGACTGGTCTTTGCCAGAACCTCATCATGATGACAGGGATCCATAGTGGTCACCACAGCACCGCAGGCTTCCCAAAGCATCTTCACCTTGTCCAGCGCCAGCGAGTCGGTATGTGCCAACGGGGTCAGGATGACATCATGGGCCTGAAACAAAGTGGCTTTTGCGGCACCGACACCACTTTTTTCCGACCCTGCGATTGGATGGCCGGGCACCAGCCAGGGGGGAACTTCGCCAAAGACATCAAGCGCGGCATCGAGCAGTGCTTTTTTACTGGATCCGGCGTCGGTAATCACTTTCTCAGCAAACATTTTCTCTGCCAGAACACCTTCGGGCAAACAGAGGGATAGCTGCTCAAGAACCGGCTTCATTGCCAGCATGGGAACAGCCAGCATGATCACATCGGCAGCCGCAGCACCATCAGCAAGACTTGCGCAGCCATAATCAATGATCCCCAGCGCCGCTGCCTCTTCCACTGAGGTTTTATTCTGGTCATACCCATACACTTGCCGACAGGCTCCGGCCGATTTTACCGCCGCCGCAAAAGATCCCCCGATCAGACCCAGACCAACCACCAGCAGTGTGTCAACTGTTCTCACAATCGCACTCCTTACGACTCCCCGAGAACCTGACTCAGCGCTTCCAGACAACGGCGATTTTCTTCCGGTAAACCAATGGAAATACGAAGGTGCCCGGGCATGCCGTAATTGGCCACTGGCCGAACAATAATGCCTCTGGACAACAACCCTTGATAGACCGGCATGGCATTACGCTGAAGATCAACGGTAATGAAATTACCCGATGAAGGAATCCAGTTCAGCCCAAGGCCAGCAAAACCCTGCTCCAGAAATGCCATCCCCTGCTGATTAATCTCAATGGACTGCTGCAGATAAGCATCATCCTTCAGAGCCGCGATCGCACCAGACTGAGCTGGAAGATTCAGGTTAAATGGCTGCCTCAAACGGTTCAGCACATCCGCTATTTCAGGATTGGATATGGAGTAACCAACCCGGGCCCCCGCCAGCCCGTAAGCTTTGGAAAAGGTCCGGGTAACCACCAGGTTTGGATAGCGGTCAAGCAGGTCAACACCATTGGGCAAGTCACCGCCTGCCCCATACTCAAAATAGGCCTCATCAAGGACAACGATGACCTCTTTTGGTACTTTGCCAAGAAATTCCAGCAGCGCCTGTTCGCTGAAGCTGGTACCGGTGGGATTATTCGGATTTGCCAGGAAAACAATCCGGGTATTGGCTTTGATCGCATCAGCCAGAGCAGCCAGATCATGACCATAGTCGAGCGCTGGCACCACAATACCTTCCGCCCCCACTGCCTTCACCGCCAGAGGATACACAACAAAAGCATACTGAGAAAACACCGCAGAACTGCTGGTATCCAGAAAAGACTCTGCCAGAAGCACCAGCACATCATTGGACCCATTACCCAGGGTTAATTGCTCCGGTGCAACCTTCAGTTTTTTTGCCAGCGCCTGTTTTAACTGATAGCTGCTGCCATCGGGATAGCGAGCCAACTCTGCCAGGGATTCAGCCATTGCTTGCACCGCTGAAGGCGGGGGCCCCAGAGGGTTTTCATTACTGGCCAGTTTAACAATATCCTCAACCCTCAAGCCCTGTTCCCTGGCAAGTTCCTCAATCGGCTTGCCTGGTTGATAAGGACTCATTGCTCTAACTCCGGGAACCGCCAGCTGCAGAAAATCACAGGACATAATTTGACCTTCAGTTGGGTTATTGCACTTGAAAACGGACTCTGTCAACCGCAATCACTACAGACGATGTAAAAGCCATTTCCAACTCGTGGCAATTTTTATTGATTATGGAAAATTTCAGAGGTTTTGCGCTTGCCAGGCACAAACAACCTGCCAAATGCTGTCAGAAGGCTGTTCAGGAACTATTCCCGGACAATCTCCTGGCCCTATTCTGCAGTTTTTATTCCAAAGAATCACGTTCAAATCTGTCGTCAATAAAGTCAATTAACGGTGATGCGCAGATAACAAGAAGGTTCCAGCTTTCAGCAGCTCCAGAGTCAACCCCGGCGAGACTCTATTAGCACTGCAGCAGGTCAGATCTGCCCTATTGCTACTCAAAAACAGGCTTTCCCATCAAAGGCTTATAAACATAGTCATTGATTGATGACTTACCCAGCGGCAGCATCGGCACCGATTCCGACAACGGTTGTCCGGTTTCGTTCTTGTGTTCAAGCAGGCGCGAGCGGATAGAGGCCCGGGCGCAGGCCTGAAGTGACAGGGGTTGAAAATTATCCGGCTCATTATTCCGATTGATGCTGTCAAACCTGCCAGCCTCGGCCAACCGGACTTTCCAGTTGCCAATATGGGCCTTGGCAAAATTCAACGGTGTATCCCTGTGCCAGTCTCGCGCCTTACAGTCGGCACCCTCAGCCACCAATAGTTGTACTTTCTTGCCCGAACCACTTTTTGCTGCCAAATGTAACGGGGTCCATTGTGTAACTTCTTGCCTGGTTTCAAGGTTGGCCCCCTCGGACAAAAGCACTTCCAGATACCCCAAGTCGTAGCATTCTTTGCTAGCCGCAAAGTGCAATGGTGTCCGTTGAAATTTATCAGAAGCCTCAATATTGGCACCTGTGGCCAGAAGTGCCTTGACCGCCTCCAGACTGTCATATTTAGTCATCACAGCAATGAGTGGTGTGGCTTCATTATTATCCTTGGCCTCAATGTCGGCTCCCCGGGCCAGCAGCTCTTGCACAATCTCCCCACTCAACGCATCATGCAGCGGAGTCCGGCCTGCATCATCGCGGGCATTAACGCAGGCACCTGCGTCGAGAAGTCTCTTAAACATCTCCAGATCGTCTTTATGACAATACGAGAACAGTGGCGTATTTCCGTAATTATCCCTGGCCTCAATGTCGGCTCCCCGGGCCAGAAGCCGGGTCACAGCCTCCCCGCTACAGGCTCTATGCAACGGAGTTTGACCTGAACGATTGCGGACATTCACGCTGGCACCTTCAGCCAGAAGAACGTTGAGAATTTCCGTGTTTCCCAAGATAACCGCCAGAAACAGCGGGGTGTAGCCATACTCATCCCTGGCTTCAATATCAGCCCCCTGTTCCAACCATGCCTTCACCGATGCCAGGTCGCCATCATCGACGGCCTCAAGCAGCTTTTCGTCCAGTTCCTCTGTTCCGCCAAACAGGGCATTGCTAACCTCTCTCAACAGGGTAATCATAACTACCTCCACATCCTCCAGTGTTTGCTTGACGCAAGGACAAGCCTGCTTTTTGGTTCGTCAACTCCAGCTATTGCCAAGAACAAGAAATAGCATCAGGAGTAGCTTAACCACCAAAACAAACATTGCCACTGTTATAAATCTTTTTATACATAAATCTTTTTATACCTGAATTCAGGATACATAAGTCTTTGCGATGCCTGCGTTAGATGTGCCGTTTTCTTTTTAGTTGAATGATTGTAAGTCCAATAAAAATTAGCAACTAAAAGACTTTTACTCACTCTGTATTATTTTTTTGTCGTTTACTCAACTGGAATCAGGTTTTTAAACTGAATTACTGGTCGGCGAGCTTCTATGTTAAAGAAAGAGCCGGGTTTGCCGTGAAAATATTGTGCGTCACCCTCAGGGATGAAAAATGTTTAGCAAAATATTTTTTACGGCAAAAGAGTTGTTAAAAATAATGAGCCACCCTGAGATTATGGCCATCAGTAGTGCACATCAACTGATTGAGGCCTTAATAAGAGGATATCAAATACCTGTTGACCGAATAAGAAGGCAATGTGTGTAGACAAATGTTTTGTTTGGCTAAAGGAATTGCAACGACCAAGATACCTGCTGACGCCATTGGCCATGGGATTGTGTGTAGATGAGCAGGGCGAAAGAATCGGCCTTACGATCGTTCCAATCAAGGCTAATTTAAACGAC
>NZ_JAHHPO010000742.1 GCF_024606365.1 Endozoicomonas sp. ONNA2 | reverse complement strand
GCCGCCCGCTTCCCGAAAAGCTGGAACCACTTGTGCTTTTGCGGGCAGCGGCATTTTCCCGTACTGAATAAAATGATGAAGTTATTCCGGGACAATTACTAAAGGTATAATTGCGCTTATTCTACTGCTTATAACTTCTTTACGTCAGGGGAGCTGGCCGTTCTGGCTTTCTCCGGGTCGTGCCTGTCAGTCATTGGAACCAAAAACCTGTTAGCCTCATCCATAAATAACCTCAACTGGATAGTGTGTCTTTGGCAGCGTCTTCTATAGTGATATTTCCTGTCCTTAAGCTTCTTAACTGTGGGACTGAATGCGGGATTGCATGTAGTTTTTCCCTGACGTCAAGTATTCGCTTGCATAGCCCGGGTTTCATAAGGGCTCGAGACATGTAAATGACCTTCTCCATTAGAAAAAAAATCATATTTTTTACAGTCGTGCCGGTTACGCTGCTGTACAACCTGATCTTTGGTATTCACCTCTACTTCTCACTCAAACAGGCTACGGACGCGGTAGCCAAAGGATTGATTGAGCAGGTTTGGCATAAAGCCGACAAAATTGACAGCTATACCCGGCAGTTGATGACCCTGACCACCTTTATGGGGGATATGTTGAGTCGGATGCCCGTCGCTGATCATGCCATGATCAACCATTTGCTAATGGATCTGGTGGCCAGAAACTCCCTGGTTCGGGGCTTCACTTATGTGAGACCTGGCAGCAGCTTGCAGCACTGGGATGTTTTTCATGCCTACTGGAGTGGTGGCAGGGTCAAGCTGGATGAAAGCCTCGACACCGGCCTGTTTCCTGCCCAATTCTGGTGGGTTCAGGGGCAGCAGAAAGAGGGATTCTGGACATCACCAAGAGGGTCTGCTGATAAAGGCTGGGTGGTCAGCTATATCGTACCGGTCTTTTCAGCCAGGACGCTTTACGGCTACTTCTGGATGGATATCAGCCTTGCCGATTTGCGTCATCAGTTGGTGGAAAATACCACGGGAAATGCCAGTTTTTCTATTGTGAATGGCGCAGGAGAATACCTTCAGACGGATAGTGAAACGCCGAAACGCTATCAGTTAAACAGTATTCATCAAAGCCAGTTTTATTATGGTACGCCGGGTCTGTGGCATGACCTGGAAGAGCTGATTGAAAGGGGTGAGCCCGCTTTCCGGCATAAGTGGGTGCCGGTCAGGCAGAATGAGTACTGGTTAATGGGGGCACCAATTAAATCAGCGTCCTGGTGGATGATCAGTTATGCCCCGAGAGAAACCGTACTGGCGCCTGTTATTGATCAGGCACAAATTAATGCATTGCTGATGCTGCTCTCCCTGACACTCATATTTACCTGTGCCAGCCTGGTGTCGGTGAGAATTACCCGTCCGATTATCCGGTTGCAGCAAGCCATGGATGACTTTACCTACCGACGGGTGATGCCGGATATTACCCGGATCAGTCAGGATGAAATTGGCAGTTTGACAGAAAGTTTCCAGCAACTGGTGACCAGGCTGGCGGATCGGGAGAAAGCACTTCATCAGGCCAGAACCAGCAATATAGGTCATTTGCTTGAGCGGCTCAGGGGGAACTATTTCTATTTTAATCTCAACAGGGATGGATGTGTAACCCATGTGAGTCCGTCAATAGAAGCCATTCTGGGCTACTCTCCGGGCGAGTTTCTTCGTCCATTGATCGGGTATCTTGCTACCCGGGACAGTAAATTATGTTTTCGGGAGCAGTTTCGCGAGGCCAGGCAGGGTCGGTGGGGCGACACCTTTGAGCTGGATATCCGGCATCTCAATGGTAGTATCCGTCGGCTGGAAATCTTCTGGAGCGACATCGGGGATTTGGAAGGCAGGCAATATCTTCTTGAAGGGCTGGCCAATGATATTACCGATCGGGTCAGCGATACCAGGAAATTCAAACTGTTGCTGGACAGCACGCCGGATGCCACCATCATTGCCACACCGGAAGGCATTATTGGTATGGCCAACAGTAGGACTGAAGACCTGTTTGGCTTTCACCGGGAAGACCTGGTCAATATGCCCCTGAGCCTGCTGACGCCGCTGGAAAACCGCCCGGGACATCCCCTGCTGGGCGATATGGCAAAGGCCAGTTGGGAGCAGCTGTGCCTGGTGGGCTATGAATCCAGGGGGATTGATCGTAAAGGCCGGGTTTTTCCGGTAGAAATCACCAGCAATCCCCTGAAAACCGACGATGGACTGCTGATTTCCATGGTGGTTCGTGACATCACAGACCGCAAACGCATTGAGCATGAGTTGATGCGAGCCAAGGAAGAGGCTGAACGGGCCAATCTGGCCAAGGGCCTGTTTCTCTCCAATATGAGTCACGAATTGAGAACACCGCTCAATGGTGTGCTTGGCAATGCCCAGTTGTTGTTAAGAAATCTCTCGTTAACGTCAGCCCAGCGAAAAAGCCTGAATACCATTGAGGCCAGTGGCCAGCATTTGCTGTCACTGATTAACGATATTCTCGATTTAACCAAAATTGAGTCCAGCAAGATTGAGTTACACCCCTCTGCCGTGCGGTTGATGGAGTTACTCCGTGGGGTGCGTAACATTCTGATGGAAAGAGCGGCCAGTAAAGGGTTGGAGTTACGCCTGTTGCCCATTGGCACGTTACCGGAAATTGTCATGCTGGATGAAATCAAGGTTCGCCAGGTGCTGCTGAATCTGCTCAGTAATGGGGTTAAATACACGGTCAGGGGGTGGGTTGAATGCCGGGTTTGCGTGGAGGGCAACGATATTGTTTTCGAAGTCCGCGACACCGGTGTCGGTATTGCCCATGAGGATCTGGAGAGAGTCTTTGAACCTTTTCGACAGGTTCATTTGGGGTTGCAGGTTGGTGGCACTGGCCTGGGGCTGGCAATCAGCCGACGGCTGGTCTCGGCGATGGGCGGGGAGCTTGATGTTATCAGCGAGCCAGGCAAAGGGAGTCGTTTTATTTTTGTCCTGCCCCTGGTGTTGGGAAATTTTGAAGCTTTGAAAGAGCATCAGCGTCTATTGCCAGGTTCCATTTATGTTCATTTGGATGAACGCTTCCAGGGGGTTCGGGTCCTGGTGGTGGATGATGTTGAAAGTAATCGGGATATGATGGCCGGGTTGCTGGACTCCGCCGGTTTCCGGGTTGATACCGTCGGCAATGGCCTTCAGGCGGTTGAAGCAGTGAAGCAGGTGGATTTTGACTTGATTTTGATGGATATCTCCATGCCGGTCATGGATGGGGTGACAGCGATCAGAAAAATTCGTGAGCTTCCCGAAAAAGCAGCCATCAAGGCAGTGGCTGTGACCGCCAGCGTCAGTCATGAGGCCAGGGAGCGTTTGTTGATTCAGGGCTTTGATGAATACATTGGCAAGCCCCTGGATGCCGGGCTGATGTTTGATAAAATTCGCTGTTTACTGGGGGTGGATTATGTCTGCGCACTGCCAAAACCAGAGTGGAATGAGCCTGACTTGCTGCAAAGTCTCAAAGAGATGCAGATGGATGGTTTTGTGAATGCCATTATTTCAGCTTTTGAGCAGGGCGATCTGGAGTCTCTGGAGCAGACGCTGCACGAATTTGAGCGCGACCCGGCATTGATGGACGTGATTGGCTTCCTGCTGATGCTGACGGCGGATATGGATATTGCCAGGCTGGAGAACTTTATTGGTCAGTTGGCAGAAAATTTTGGCTCTTCCTCATTTTGACAAGGGGCGTTGAGGCATTACCTGAATTCGTAGCAAAAATGCATGATCAAGGATCTGCCGCACCTGAAAACTGCGATTGCCGGGCATCCTGTGGGAACTCGCCAGGAGGCTGTCCGAGAATAGCCGGTTTTCCCCAGGTGGCACTGTTTTTAAACAGGACTTTGGAGCCAAAGCAGATAGCCGGGCATTGTTTTCCAACCCATGCCGTACACGACGCAGGCATGCCTTTTTCTTCTTAAGAAAAAATGAAAAATACAGATTTCATGAGGAACGTAATGGAATTGCATACTACACTGCAAGTTGCTTGCGCATTGGAAGCCCTCCGTTTTTGTATTCCCTGATGTTTATTGGCCTTGGTTAGGCTAGCTGTAAAAAGCAGAGACACTTCAACTGTTTTCAGAATAAATTTCAAATATATCCAGGCAAATTGATAGCGAGAATAAATGATGAATATATCTTTTCTTTGTAGTATGGGTGATCAAGTCGGTACAGGCTGCGCCACACCACATAATATAGTCGGTAAAGAGATTAATATTCCTGCAGAAAGCAAAAAAGCTCACTGGGGCAATGGAAGAGTGGTCATAGAGGTTCCCGGTGATCAAATCTTATTGGTTAACACCTGCCTGGGTTATGATCATCTAAAGACCATTTCCCCGGATTACTCCTTTTTTAGACCGGTAAATGACGACCAACTGAATGATGTAAAGCCTTATCTCAATGAATTAATAAAACGGAAAATAATTGTTTTAACCGAAGTGAAGCGTCCTGATATCCAAGACATCAAAGAGGACTGTCGAAAATCATTTTACACGCCTGAAGGTGAATTATTTAATAAGAAATTTAACCAGAGAAATTTGTCTCCATTACGAATGGGAGAGGCTGGCTTGAAGTTTGTTGGCGATAAGTCACATGATTGGACTCAATGCTGTGTTAATCCTAATCATATTCTACATCTGTGGGAAGAAAGTGATGATCCTGTAGCGGAGCACTTAAGGCATTGTCAGCGTTCCTGCATAGATGATATGAAATATAAAATTCCAGTATTATCTGCTATAGCTGGAGAAGAAATAAAAGAAAAGGCTTATCATGTGCTAATGGCAGATGGGCCAGAAGAGCGTTCAGGTGGCTTCTGTAATTCTGCTACCGTTCTCTCACATCCGGGTGCTCCTTTAAAAATAATAGCTTCAAGAGATGTATTCTCTGTCATTGATCATGCCAAGCTTGATAAGATGAAAGCATTTCTTGAAAAAAAAACTGAATTCTCATGAAATAGATGGAGAATATTTTGATCTGCTCAAGCAATCATTAATCTTGCAGTATTTTTCTGGTCTTTTTCGAGAGTTCGATCAGGGTATTCAAGAGTTTATTGACCGGCTGGAACGTTATTGTCCAGAACTTGAGGACTGTGATGTTGCAGAAGCCAAAACTATTTTGACAGCATTGAAGTCAAGTACTGTAAAAAAAGAAGCAGAGGCTGCTGTTGAAAAACTGGCGAACATGGAGATGCTAAAAGTTACTGGTAAATTGTCAGGTTACTTACCCAAACAAATAGAAGCAGGCAAGTCAGCAATGAAGCTTTCTGCCCTGGACGATCCAGGTAGGTTTGCCAGTCATCAATCAGGAAGATTTTTCTGTGATGACTTTTTTAATGAGCTGGTATTAAATGGTAAACTTGGTTCTCTCTTTTCGGATAACTATTTCAAGTCTGATAAAAGAAACGAAAATCTCATGCAAATGTTAGAGAACGGTGCTGAATTGACAGCAACGCTGGTTAGAATTTCTAAAAAAATTCGTTCGCTGGTAGCAGCAATTTCTGACGAATAAACGACAAAAATTTTATAAATTAAAACAATTGGCTTGAAAAGAAGAGAATAAAAAAGCCACGGCTTCGTTTCATATGAATTTAAGTTCGATTGCATGGATGCAGAAGCCAGAGCAACGCAGCAGCATTTGCCGAGAGTGTCGGCACAAGAT
This sequence comes from Endozoicomonas sp. ONNA2, assembly GCF_024606365.1. Classification (GTDB taxonomy): domain Bacteria; phylum Pseudomonadota; class Gammaproteobacteria; order Pseudomonadales; family Endozoicomonadaceae; genus Endozoicomonas. Next base: position 8,089 of record NZ_JAHHPO010000742.1, on the reverse strand, counting down.
GCCAGAAATATATGATTCCATAGGTTTAGCTACCTGGATCGTTCCCGGACAGCCTTCTGGTGAAATCGGGTGCCTCTGCCTTTATCCATTGCTCAAAAGCCTTTAATGATTCATCTATTTTTGTGCTGTCATAATCATTGATACCCCGAAACCATTTCTTCATTAATAAATTGCACTCGTATTCATTCTTTTTATGTTTGTCCATATTCGCTGCAAAGTCATCCAGCCAATGTTTTTCTTGTTGATTAATGATCAATAGTTTCATGAATTCCATCGTTGTAATAGGGCTGACAGCTATGATTTTGTGCTTCAGGCAGTATTTGGCTATTTCTAATCGACTCACATCTGAGCAACTCTCCCATATTTTTATAAAATGATTTCTGTAATTTTCCAGGGTGTCTCTACAACAAACGTTAGCTTTAAAACGATCCATCATGTTTTGACCTTCATGATCTAATTCAAAACACGACATTGTATTATTTTCCGTGCTCCTGAAACTTTTTTCGTCTCCCCCATCGTTTGTGTTGATGTCAAATTCTATGTATTCGTGTTCAAGGGGAAACATGACAAATTCTATAATGTTTACAATTAAAGCCAGAACCTCTCCTCTGGGTGCATGGCTACACACATCTTTTTCAGGGTCAACTAAATATGACAAATCGGTCAGAAATGACGATGTTTCAAAGCTAAAGCACTTTTCATGCTTTTGGTTTTCTTCACGTACTTCTCTAAGAAAGGTGATTCTGAAGTCAAAGTAAAAATCCCTGACATTTACAATTTTACGTTCATAGAATTCCGGGTTTTTTTTAATAAAATTCGATAAAGTTTCAATATTGTTCATTCCTATATAAAAAAAATCTTTAACAATAAATTTAAGTCTTTCCGGATGCTTGCTTATTACATTGTCAATCTGTTCAGCGAGAATTTTTTTGGTGGTTTCATCCATAGGTGTCATGCCAATGGTGCGACTCTGTAAAAAACCTTTCGCCACAATGTAACGACGCAAGTAATGACTTTTTTCCATCACGTCCAGCCATAGTTCCAGATTGAACTGACCCTGACTGTTGATACATGACTGCGATATAGCTTGGGATAGCTTGGGTATACTGTCTGTTACCTGCTGATCATTAATTAATTTTGCAGGAAAAAATCTTGCGCTTTTTAACACTGATGATGCAAAGCATTCACCTTCAAAAGAGCAGCCTGTAAAAGTAATATCGTCAAGACTTGCGTCGTTTAACTGCTCCATAGTGAATTTACAGTGCTTGAAATGCATTCCTTTAAATTTGGTATCGTTCATTGAGCAGCCCCTGAAATCCAACCCTGGAAGCGATCGGCCCAATATGGTAGTCGGTATTTTCAAACCATCCAACGACTGCAGTTTTCCTTCCAGCAGTCCTGGATTTTGTTGAAGCAGCAACTCTAAACTTTCTTCGCCACAGGCCTTGATGAGCATTTTGATGTTTCCGGGGATCCGGCTGAATACAGCAGTTAACTCATAGTAACGGGTTGACGGGGAATACTGAAAAAGCGCTTCCAGCGGGCGTCCGTCGGGCCAGTGGCTGTAGCGTCGCTTGAGGGCATGCAACAGATTTAGCCGGTCTTCTGGAGAGCTGACGTGCAGCGATTTCAGTTCATCAAACAATGATAAAGGGTAGGCAAAAAAGATCTCGTGATATGGGGCTTTCATCACTTTCTCATAGTCACCATGCGAGCGCAGAATTATTTTAATATTACGTCGAAAGGCCTCCAAACCGTGGTGGAAACTGTGATAAAAATGATTATCTTTAATCGTACAAAGATCGAGACGGCCGAGCGCCTCAGATTTGATCAGCGCGGACAATAGCCCCCCATAATGACTACGCCCGATTTCATGCTCGACAGGCTGGATACGGGTAAACACATCACGGGCGTCAACATCAGCCTGACGCTTGATATCCTTGGTAGTGGGCTCCAGGCCCATGTCCATCCGTCGCTCAAAGGGACAAAGAGTGCCTTCATTTGCCAGGCTAGCCATGACAGTCTCTTTACTGTCGCTGTTGCCAAGAAAACTGACATTGTGACCGGGACAGAACGACCGGGCAGCGTTTTCGGCAATGTCATGTGGCAGCCCTGGAAGGAAATATATCAGTCGTCCTGCACGAATACGAAGCTGCTCCTCATATTTAAGGGGCTGTTTCAGCAGCTCTTCAAGAAACGCTTTTTTTCTGGCGATTACTGAAGCATCCGCGTTAGCATCTGCTGCCACGGCACGGTTTATATCACCGAGGCAGCCATGATAGTTGGCCAGGGCATCCAGCCACCGTTCCTCCAGGTCGCTGGCATCCGGTCGCTGACAATCAATGCCCAGCCCTGCCAACTCACTGAACAGCGCTTCAACCACTGATTTACCGTGTCCGGGCAAGGTCAGCGCCAGGCTATTTTGCATGGCTCGGGCCTTAGGCAACCACTCGGGTATAAACTCAATATGCCCCTCCTGACTGACCGGTTTCAGTTTAGCGACTCGGACAGGTGAGGCAGGCAGGCCAGCATAATCAAGCTGAGTCTTGTTAAAATAACTGACGCTCTGGCCTGTTTGCCTGGCGAAACCGTGACTGAATTCAGCCAACTGTACTTTTGCTTTAATATTTTCAGCGGCCCGCGAGCAGACCCGTGCAGGAAAGGCGGGTTCAGGCAGTTGGATTATGTTCAGGGAGTTCTCGCCAATAGACGGCCTGTCTGCTTCTAAAGACTCCCTGCATGTGGCGACATTGGCTTGCAGGTTTTTTATGGCCTTGTCGATGGCGTCGTGATCAGATGGGTCCCATCGCCCTTTATCCCGGATTAACCGCTGCGCCAATTGGTCACACTCATCGGCCAGGCTGGCCAGGTCGCTGCGCCAGTCCCGGTAACTGGCGCTCAGGTGGCCCTGAAGGTAATTGGTCCATGTGTTCAGATGGTGCAATCCCCGTTCCAGAGCCAGGTTGTCCGCCAGTCGGTTGCTGGCATCCCGGACCAGCTGGAGTGACATCCGGGTAATCGGCTTGCCGTCCTGATCCAGTCGCTGGCTAAGGCAGAGCTGTCCGCCGCGGATATCCTGGCCCTTAACCTGCAGCCAGCCCCCGCGGATACCCGCCGCCGCGATGGCCTGGTATTCTGCCATGGATACCCGCTCACCGGCCTCGACGCTGTTGGCAAATCGGGTGGTGAGCCAGGCGATTCGATCATGAATCGTCTGCCGTAACCAACTACGGTCACCGGGCAGGAAACCGCTGTGTTCGATCTGTTGGTCCAGTGCTTGCCAGTCAACTTCGCCCAGCATCGCTTTCAGGGTCTGCCCCAGCAGCTCATCGTCCAATTGTGACAGAATAGCCACGCAGGGGTTGTGGATAACGTGGGAGTTCATTGCTGGCGCCCGGGGATCCCGCAGTTTTATCAACAGCAACGGCATGGAGGAAAAATCATCCTCTTTGGAGGCGGGTTCTGGTTTATCCGGACACGGATAGCGTGTGGCCATCCCGGCGAATTCCCAGTTCAACATCACCGGCTCCCCTTGCGGGGTCAGTTCAATGTTCTCCCAGGCTTCGTTGACCATGGCTTCATTACCAACGATGGTATTGACCAGTAACAATCTGGCCCACTGATTTGCAGGCAGGGATTGCAGAGGGTCTTTCCCGCTTTTCAGGTTACCTGGCCAGTCACTGGGAATTTCACTGACCACATAACTGCAACCCTGTTCCTGATGGGCAAAGGTGACGGGGGCATTAACGCCCAGCATTCGGGCGAGATTGGCCATCAGTGCCTGATTGCGGGCGCTTTCCACAGAGACCGCTGTTTTGATGTAGTAGCACTGTTGCTGAACGGGGTCATTATACAACTGCCCAATCTTGCTCCCTCCCACGCTCTCGCTCTGCCGATTCAGCCTGACCAGGGAGAAGGCTGGTTCTGGCTTCACCGGGGGACCGGTAAAAGGCGTGATCAGCTTGCTGATGAAATCGGATTGCGTGCCTATAGTAAATAGCTGATACTCCAATGGCGAAGGATGGTGTTCCCACTGCTTTTTCGTGTTTACACACCGGGTAGAGGTTTGTCTGAAAAACTGTCTGGCTGTTTTGGTGCTGTCTTGCAAGTCGATGGCAGACCAGAGATCGCCCTGGCTGGCAATCACCCGGCAGACCTCTCTGGCCATAAAACGCCAGGCTTCACGGCTTTGGTCATCCTGGCAGTTGGCAAAACACTCCAGCTTGTCCATATAAAAACAACCTCTGACCCGCATAACCTCCAGCGTATCGGCATCATGGAGCAGACTGCGCAGTGTCTGTATCTCCTCGGGCAGATGCTTGCAATTATCCGGTAGATCCTTGTGGCGAATTGCTTCACCGCACTGCCAGGCCAGGGACTGCTCAATGCCACAGTTTCGCAGGTGCTCTTGCAAATTGTCACCGCTGGTCTTCTCCCATTCAGTGGAGTCTTCTCTATCTCCTTCACGGCCCGAATCATGGAACAGACAGGCCTTGACCAGTAACGGTATCAGGTGCTCAGGAAAGGACAGCGCTCGGTGATCTTGTTGCTGTTTGCGTTGCTGCAGTATCGCCAGCGCCCAGATTGCACTCCGGCAGCTGTGCTGTAGGCCATGAATAGGACGCGCAATGGTCTGGGATGATGGTAAAAAACTGGATGGGTGATATTCCTGGAGCAGGGCAGTTTTTACTGGAATCTCAATGGATTTGATAAACGGTTGGTCAATTATTGGCAGGCTGGACGTTTCCGTTTTGGTGTTATGGCGGACCGATGCGCTTTCAGCAGTCGTCGGTGTCGGCTTTTCATAAGCCGTCAGACTGATTTTCCGATGAGCGTTGCTAACGGTTATCTTGGGATCGGGTGTGCACTGGTCATTGGAAATAAAGTTTTCAGGCTTAGTCGAAAGGACGTCACCTGAGGGGATTATGTTGTCATTAACCTGGACCGTTCTGGTGAACGTCATGCATTGTCGGTCGAGATTAACATTGTCATGGATTTGTTTATCAAGGCCACTCAAATTTTTGGCGCTGACCGAATTAATCATCATTAAGTCCACCTTTATCGTTCCCGGTCCCATATTAAGGAGGCTGTCTGAGAATAGAACGGCGTTATTCTCAGGCAGCCTCCAATGGTTTATGAATTACTCGGCAAAAAAATTTTGTAGTTTTTAACCCGGATATTTTATAAACGTGCTCCCGATCTCGCTTGTCCTTTGCTCTGAGGAAGTTTTGCTCAGTCGACCGTACTCCCGGGTAACGGCGCTCCCTCACGAAATCCCTTGAAGCGAAAAAATTCCCAGGCTTTGGCATCCCGCGTCGCCACGGCTCTCACATTCATATGATCGTGCGCGAGATTCGGGGCAGTTTATGAAATACCCAGATTAGATCATTCGCTTAATAATTAGTTCCCGTCCAAAAACGCATCGGACAATCATAATCGGGCTGTACGTACATTTTAATATTCCTGAAATTCCAGAGAGCCAGGAAAACTCTTTCCTTTTTTCCTCTAATGCGGGACGAATATTGGAGAAAAACGTAAAAAGCAGGCAGATAACATCCTCGCTCTATGCTGGAAAGTCAGTTTCATGTAGCGTGAAGGTGGCTATCAGGATAGGGAGTGTCAGAGTTAATCAAGCGGTAATCTTCTCCTTATTCTTTGAATGCGGGAATTGCTGGTCCGATGTTGATTTCTCAACAGAAGAAGCCTCGGCAGTTGATGATTCACAGGAAGGCTTATCAGATGGCAATTCCCCAATAGAATAAAACTTGTCGATAGTCATTGATCTTCGCACACGTGACTTAAAGCGACTTTTTGGCGATGCTCTCCAGCAGTTTGATTTGGCGGGCTGGCATATCCTGTTCCAGTAGCCAGCCGACAACGGCAAAATCCCGGGCCTGTTTTTGTCGTTGCTTACTTTCGCAGGCATTGGCCCAAAGACTCATGCGCTGCATACGCTCACGCCATTGTCCTTTTTTGGGCTCAAGTACCCGGTCACAGATTTCGCTGACCATCTTTTTAACTGTACCTCCTGTGATGGTGAAGGCATCCGGGATCAGCCAGCTATCGGCAAAAGCAGAATTTGTCCAGCTGGCAGAACGTTTCTGGGCGATGGCTATCTCCTGATCGGAGGGGGGCGTAGCAAAGCTTAACAGCTCGGGGCTAAGCTCCTCAAAGTGTGCCGGTGCCGGGTTCCAGTTAACGAGGCCAAGCAGCTCCATGCCTTCGAGCATATCTGCGCTGAGACAGGTTTTGCTGCTGAGATTGAGAGCCATAAACGGCGGAATCAGTTTCTCAATCAGCCCACTGGATACTTTTTCAAGGGGAACGCCGTGTTGTTTTGTGCTGGTGATGATGTGCTGGAGATTTTTACGGGTTTCTGGCGGCGACACAGAAATGTCAACAATACCGACTCGCTCTTTAAGCACAAAATTAACCAGTCGGAATGCCCGGGGCTGGTTGATATCCTTGACTATGATCATCACTCCCTGAGCGCCACTGCCATCGACAGAGGTCATCCATACCTGAATCTCGCCATTCGTGGATACTTTTCTGCCGGAAGGGCAGACGCCCAGCTTTCGGACATTTTTAATGAGCGTGTCAATATGAACCTGTACTGCTTTAGGCACCCAGTTGCGAATCCGGATTATTCGATCCAGTGTCAAGGGCGTGATCGATTTGGGGTGTTTGGCCAGAAGTTCAGCCACTGTGACGGCCTTGTCTTCCTGCTCGTCCAGCACTAATAGAGCCAGATAATCACCATATCTTGGATTATCAAAAGAGAGCATTTGTTGAGTAATAAGCATCATGCCTGCCGGGGGCATAAAGCCCATTTGTTCCTGCCAGACGGAGGCAAAAGTAAATTCATCGGGAATTTCCTCCAGCATGGCGTGACAGATGTTGTTCAGGTCCTCCAGGGCATAGTCACCGTCTGCGTCTTGTGAATCATGATCTGACGTCTGCCAGTGATGGATAAACTCAATAAATGATTTGGACAGGTATTGTCGATAATTGGTCAAGACACTCAGTAGTGGCGTCATGACCACATCGTCCAGTTCATCGTGCTCGTAAGATATCATGATATTTTGTTCCACTTCCTGCCAGAAGTGGGCAGCTTGTTGATCACCCTGACGAATCTGAATAAATAGACCGTTCAGGGCAAACGAAAGGATTGTGGCAATAGCATCACACTCTTGTTCGTCAACGCCTTCAACACAGATGGCAAACAGGAACTGTCCCAATGACCGAAGATCATAAAGGCGATGCCAGCTCTGAGGTGGCTCCGGCTGGTGACAAATGGTGGTCAGGTTGGCTACCGCATCGTTAATCAGATCTTCTATCCAGTCCTGCCCAGTGCCTGATTCGTCGGGTGCGGGTTCTGCACGGCTTTCCAGCATGTTGACTGATGGGTCTGCAGCCCCGTGGGGGTGGTAAATTTTCAGATAGTCTTTTTTAATGCTCTGAAGGTAGTTGATAATGGCTTCGGCATGCTTGAGTTTTTTCTTTTGAGCTGAACCGTCGATCAAGCGCTGCAGGCACTGCCAGCAGGCGATAATCTCGGGTACTATCGTTTTTACCCGATTATCGGAACAGACCAACTTACGGGGGAACAGTTGGGTCATCACTTGTCGGGTTGATTTCAGGTCAATGGACTCAAGTCCTTTGCCCAGGTGCCTCATGTTCAGCTCCATAAACAATCTGAACATCATGCCGCAAGATTTCTGATTGGCTTTTGAGAGCTTTTGATATTCAGGCGACAGATAAAAGATATCCAGAAACCGATCAACCCATAAGTGCAGTTGATCATTGCACTTGTCCGGGTCACTCAGATAGGTGCTCTTTTTGAACTTGAAAGGTTGTAATGACATACGAACTCTTAAACGGTGTACTGTGAATTGGTATAGGATAGCGCATTGAGGAGTATGTTTTGCCGGACTACGGTAATAATGACATGTCGGGAAGGTATTTTTTGCCGTGAAAGAAAATTGCCACGGAGGCACAGAGAACAGAAAAAGGCTTTTCCCTGTGTCTGCGTGACTGGGAGGCTGTCCGAGAATAGCGCCCGACTGGGCGTCCCCGTAGCGAGGATGGC
>NZ_JAHHPO010000066.1 GCF_024606365.1 Endozoicomonas sp. ONNA2 | reverse complement strand
ACGATTTTTAATCGTTTAAAATCAAAATGTTACCAAGGGGTGGTGAAGGTCGGTTATGATCTCTGTAACTGCAAACCAGTCAAGTGCCCCTGTCTGAGCGACCCTGTCTAAGCGACCCTGTCAAGCCACACTACTTTCAGACTCCTGCTTATCATTGTCACTGTTAAGCCCAAGGCTCTGGCATAGCCTTGAAAATACAATGGCAAAGGCCCCGTTTCCGCTGACATTCATGGCGGTACCAAAGGGGTCAAATATCATATAGACGGCGGTAATCAGGCCGAGCATCTCATCTGAAAAGCCCATCAAACTCTGCAATATTGGCCCTACCACGAGAATGACGCCCCCCGGCACAGCCGCTACGGAAAATTTGGCCAACGCATAATAAAAGCCAAAGATGGCAAAACTTTGCAGGTCAGGCATTGGCATATTGAAAGTATTCAGTGTCACCAATGCCAGAATGGTCAAACCGATCGCACTGCCAATGGTATGAATATTGATAGTGGCAGGCACGATGGTTCTTGCCATGATCGGGTTGCCAATATTTTTTTCGGTACTGTCTATTAAAACCGGCATAGTGGCTGCGCTGGAGACCGTGCTTAATCCCGTTAACCATGCAGGAAATACGTTGCCTACGTAGGTCATAAAAACCGGGAATGAACACTTTGCAGCCATAAAAAAGTAGATAAACAAGTAGGCCAGCTGGGAAACAATAACCAACAGCAATATCCTGCCATAAGCAGAGATAGCCTGGCTCAGGATACCATCAGCGTGGAGTTTGTAAGCAAATCCGAGGATGAAGAAAGGCAGTATCGGAATAAAGAGATGTTTCAGGAACCAGCTGGAAACATCACCGGCTTTGCAGGAAAGCTCCCGTAGCCGTTGTATATCCAGCAGATTCACCACCATGCCTGCAATGAAGCCCACAATCAAGGCATTCATGTTTGTGAACAGAGGGGGCAATTCAAACACCCACATGGTGTGCAGACCACTGCCATCAAGAGCATCAAGCGTGATAGGCATTGATATCAGCGGCACCATAATACTGCCAATGGTATAGCCGGTAAAAATGGCCGTGATATTGGAAACAAAGACCATCATGATCAGCAATAGGGCAAACAGCAGGGCATTCTTACCCATTCTGGCGAGACATGAAATCACAAAGCTGAACACAATAAACGGCAAGACAAAAACCAACAGGGACTTGATGGTCAGGCTCAGGGAGAAAAAAAATGACTTGATGTCATAGTTTATCCATGAGTCCGTCAGAAAAGGAATTAACAGCACCACCAGCAGTAAAGCTGGCAGTTTGACGTTGGCAATAAGCTCAATAATTTTCACGGAATCCCTCTTCCATAGTTATCAGACTGGTTATGAAGAAAACATAGACTTTTTTTCTGTTTCGTCAAAATAGGACAGCCCTCTCACCCAGAAAATTCACAAATTTGAACAAAAGTTCCAAAAAATTATGTCACCGCATTGCCCTTCATTTTTTCGTAAAGGCTCCTGGTGCAGTGGTAGACTGGATCAAAGTCCATCAACCAATGACCATCGCCGATACCCTTTGCGGCCTTAATCAGGAAAATTCATGAGCAAAAAAATCTACGTTGCTTACACCGGTGGAACCATTGGCATGCGCCCTTCGGATTCCGGCTATGCGCCGGGTGGCAATCTGATGGGACTGCTGGAAGATAAACTTTCTCCTGAAGTGATGGCCAGCCTGCCAGAGTTCCAACTCTTTGAGTACCCTCAGCTGATTGACTCCAGTAATATCCGTCCGGATAACTGGCAGCATATCGCCAGTGATATCGCCAGCCGCTATGCACAGTTTGACGGATTTGTTGTCTTGCACGGTACCGATACCATGGCTTACTCCTGCAGCATGATCTCTTTTATGCTGCAAAACTTACACAAACCGGTTATTTTTACCGGCTCGCAGATTCCTCTGTGTGAAGCCCGTACTGATGGCCTGGAAAATCTGGTTGGCGCCCTGACCATGGCGGCTGATGAGCGAATCAAAGAGGTTTGCCTGTATTTCAACGGCCGCCTGTTACGTGGCAACCGCTCCAGTAAACTGAACGCCTATCTCTTTGATGCCTTTGACAGCCCCAACTACCCCTGGCTTGGCCGGGAAGACATCCATGTGGAACTCAATGAAACGCTCCTGTGGCAGCCAAAGGAAGCAGAAACGTTTCAGCTGGTATGCGACAGTGAGACCCATGTCGGCATTGTGCAGCTATTCCCGGGCATTAATGCCCAGTGGATGGCGTCTGCACTGAATCAACCCATGGATGCGTTTATCTTGCGTACGTATGGTACAGGCAATGGCCCTGATGCTGATCTCGCACTGCTGGACACTTTTGTCCGGGCAACGACCTCAGGCAAACTGATTGTTAACCTGACCCAATGCCACCGGGGTACGGTTCACCAAGGTAGCTATGCCGCAGGATCAGCACTTGCCAAAGCAGGTATTGTGGGTGGACTTGACACTACAACAGAAGCGATGTTCTGCAAGTTACACCACCTGTACTCTCTGGGCATGAATAGTGAAGAAGTGAAAGTACAGCTCAGTGTCAGTCTGGCTGGCGAGGTGTCAGTCTGACGTTTGCTAACACAGCTCAAACGCCAGCAGAATTGAACGACGATTTCTGATGATTTTAAAACGGGGAAAACTTCTGATTCCAAGGAGTGAAGCGGAGCTATTTACCGAACAAAAACCCGATTTTTAGACCAATTTGCTGCAATCCTTGTTATGGGCACTATTCTCGGACAGCCTCCTGGTGGACATATTCTTTGAGCTTTTTTTTAAGAATTTCAGGCAACGGGAGACTTTCAATGGCTTTACCAGGTTTTTTATTGTGGGATATATTTCGTGCAATTATACCTAATGACAAGTCTTTCAGGCTTCCACCTCTGCCCCCTGTGCCACTAATTACTTCCATGGTCCTCAATATTGCTTGCTTAAGTAGCTCATGTGTCAACACCACAATATCACCGGGAACATTTAAATGACGAGCGATGGAGTCGAGAACACCTCGATCATCAATGTTTCTTACATTCTGCACAACTTCATCAGAAACTCTACACCCCATCAACAGCAGCGCCCTAAGCCAACGGTAATTGTAGTTACCATTTTTATAAAAAATGTTTGCGCCACGTCTTATCTCTAAATAACAGGATAATAAAGAATATTTTCTCCCCATCCATACCACGTTTTCTAAATCTGCCCCATACTTGGCCATGACTCTCAATGAGTGTTCAAAAGAACATTCTTCCGATCTTAATGTATTAACGGAATAAAATAGTAAATTTACAATAGGAGAACAATTCAAAAACTCCCTGTTAACATCAATTCCATTTTTTAAACAAAACTCGATGCCCGTAAAGTAACGCCGTATGACCACATACTCAAAAAACATAAACAATAGTTCTTTATCAATGGGGCAGCCATTATCTATTAGTTTCTGAGCAATATCGTAGTGACGATTTAAGTAAGCTTTCTCTAAAAAACAGGGAATCGACTCATCATGCACTAATACATCAGGACTGGCTCCGTTATCCAGCAAGACATGAACAATATCAAACATATGATACTTTACAGCAAGAGCCAAAATCGAAATATTGTTCGCTTGACAATTCGGACTGACGCCTTCAGCCAAACATCGTACAACCTTTTCGTAATCACCTGAGGAAACAGCCTTGATCAGTTGTTCTTCACCACATTTCACCCGGGTCTTAAAACTATTATTTTTAACATCCCGCTCACCGACTGATCTGTATTCACACCCACCCGGAGAAGGAAGAAAATGTGAGACACAGCTTTCCAGGTTGTTTCTAACCGGTATGCCAGCGAGTCGGCACTCTTCTTCCGGGGGTGGGCCTGACAATTCAACCGAGCATAAATCATTAACCGACACTGAATGACTATTCGGTGAAATCTGATTATTTATATGACCATTCATACTTAAGCCTCATCAAACATTCCATAGTTCCTGAAAACCAAGATTTATTTTCAGCTATTCAGGGTCTGCCAAATTCTTTAAGCCTTGTTTTAACAATTGCAGGCAATGGGAGACTGTCAATGGCTTCATCAGGTTCTCTATGGTGGGATACATTCCATGTAATCACACCCGATGATAAATCTTTCAGGCTTCCACCTCTGGGTGAGCTACTCATTATTTTTATTGCCCTCAATATTTTACGCTGAAGCAGCTGAAGTGGTAGCACCTCAATATCACCGGGAACATTTAAACCACGAGCAAGCATGTCGAGAACACAATGATTACGTATTTTTCTTAGTTTTTGCACAACTTCATCAGAAATTCTACACCCTAACAACAGTAACTCCCTGAGCTGATAGAAGTTGTAGTTATTCACAAAATTGCGTGAATCACTTTTTAGCTCAAAATAACAGGATAATAAAGAAAATTTTTCCCGATTCCATACTACGTTTTCTATATCTGCCCCATAATTGACCATGACTCTCAATGAGCGTGCAAAAGAACATCCTTCGAATTCAACAACAGCAACGGATCTCCATAGTAAATTGACAATAGGAGAGCAATCCCAATATAACCTGTTAACATCAATTCCATTTTTTAAACAAAACTCAATGCCAGTACTTTCACGCCTGGTAACCATAGACTGAAAAAAATTCCACAATCGTTCTTTATCAATGGGCTGGCCATTGTCCAATAGTTTCTGAGCAACGTCGTAGTGTCGATTTTGGTAAGCCTTCTCTACAAAACCGGGTACCGACGGATCATATAATAAAAGAGCAGGATTCGCTCCCTTTTTCAGCAATATCCGTACAATGTCAAAATTCACGTTCTTAATGGCAAGAGCCAAAATCGACATATTGTTCACATGGCAATTCGGACTAATGCCTTCAGCCAAACCTCGTTTGACCTCTTCGAAATTACCTGAGGAAACCGCCTTGATCAGTTGTTCTTCACCATATTTCACCCAGGTCCTGATACTATTGTTTTCAACAATATCCCGCTCACCGATTGATCTGTATTGATATCCACCAAAAGAAGGAGAGATATGTGCGACACATGGTTCAGGATTATTTTTAACCAGTATTCCAGCGAGCCGACCCTCTTCTTCCGGAGGTGAGCCTGGCGATTCAACCGAGCACAAATCATTACCCGACAATGAAGGGCTACTCGATGCAATCTGAATGGTAAAGTTATTATTCATGTGATTCGAGACAGGTGAAACAGTTGAGAGTTCAAAAAAAAATTACATTTATTTTTAGCTACCTGCTCCCGCTGCTGTGCGCAAAAAAGTCATATGAACTTTTGCCAAAAAATTCTGTCAAAACATAAATCAGCGAGATAAATCAGCGAGAAGGTTTTGAATAATGCTGACTACACAAAATATCCCCAGACAAACGACCGACCCGAAAGTCTGTTGTGATGGAGGTTACCTGTGCGGGGAACTTGCGGGCTGTGGCTTTGGTATTTTCAAAGGGGTCAATGTCACTGCCTGTACTTGCACAACTTGTATCAAAGACTGTTGCTGCTGTCTGGTCAATCTTAATCAAACAGACTGCGTGGGCAAATTCTGTGCAATGACCTGCAAGTTATGCGCTTGCTCCGGCATCACCACAGGAATGGCAGTAGCTGGTGGGTTAACAGGGGCATTGAGTCTTGGCTCTTTAGGGTATGCTTGTGCAAACCAGGAACAGCGATCACGCTATTTTTCCAATGATGGCTACCTACTGGCCGAATCCCTGTGTTTTTTGAAAGCTACTTTCTCTGACAGCCACAATACTTATTGCCCGGCTGATCAGGAAGAATCAGCGTCAGGCAAGGATTCCGGAGTAATTGATAATGAGCCCTTGCCAAACAATACTCATTTGCCTGCATCTTTGGACTCAATGGCTCCCCCTCCCCATCCACCACTTTACGAACACCTGGACCACGCGCCGCCCGCTTATGAAGAGGCAATTAACCCATCACGCAACGGTGCCCGTGAATGACACAGCCCATATCGCATCAAAAACCAGTTTAAGGATATAATCCCCACCGGTAATACCGGGAATGATGATAACAATGAAGGTGGGGTAACAGTGTGAAACCGGTCAAAGTAGGTATCTGTGGACTTGGCACTGTCGGTGGCGGCACTTTCAATGTGCTCCAACGTAACGCCAGAATTATTACTGCCCGGGCCAGTCGTCCTGTGATTATTGAGCAGGTGGCCGCCCGCAGGGATAATCCTGACTGCGACATCCGGAATATTAGCGTGACCCGGGATATTTTTGCCCTCGCTCACAACCCTGACATTGATATTCTGGTCGAAACCATTGGTGGCTATGAGGTTGCCAAAGAGCTGATTCTGACAGCCATCGAACAGGGAAAGCATGTTGTCACCGCCAACAAGGCCCTGATCGCCGAACATGGTAACGAGATCTTCGAGGCTGCCCGCAACAAGAATGTCATTGTCGCTTATGAGGCGGCGGTTGCCGGTGGCATTCCCATTATCAAGTGTCTGAGAGAGGGCCTGTCGGCGAACAACATCAGCTGGCTGGCGGGTATTATTAATGGCACCGGCAACTATATTCTGACGGAAATGGGCGACCATAATCGTCCGTTTACCGATGTTGTCAGAGAAGCACAGGCGCTGGGTTATGCAGAAGCAGATCCAACGTTTGATGTTGAAGGTATTGACGCCTGCCACAAGCTGACCATCATGGCATCCATCGCTTTTGGTATTCCTCTGCAGTTCAACAAAGCCTATACCGAAGGCATCAGCAAAATAACGCCCAATGACATCCAGTATGCCGCTTCCCTTGGCTTCAGAATCAAACACCTTGGTATTGCCCGCAAGGCGGTTAATGGCATTGAACTGCGGGTTCACCCGACCTTGATTCCTGCCGATCAGCCACTGGCCAACATTAATGGTGTGATGAACTCTGTTGTGGTTCAGGGGGATGCGCCAGGTCAGACCATGTACAGCGGCCCCGGTGCTGGCGCTGAGCCCACAGCTTCTTCGATCATTGCCGATATCGTCGATATTGCCAGAACCATTGACGCTCCAGACGCTGCCGTGAATGCCCTGGGCTTCTCAGCAGAAAGCCTGACCGACACCCTCCCGGTGCTGCCGATTACCGAAACACTGTGCAGTTTTTATCTGCGCATCCATGCCGACGATCACCCCGGGGTAATGAATGCCGTCACCTGGGTGCTGAGCAGCCACGGCATTAATATCGATGCCATTACCCAAAAAGTCACTCGCGAAGATGATGGTTGTGCGGATATCGTTATCCTCACCCATCGTACGCTCGAAGGCACCATGGACAAAGCTATTTCTGATCTCGAAGCGTTGGCGGATATTAAATCCCCCATCACCCGGATTCGTGTTGAAATCATGGCCTGAAGCTATCTGCCCACCCGCCAGGCTGTTGCGAAAGGCCTTAAATGAAGGGCAACCACAAAGGCACAAAGACACAAAGTTCTTTCTGGCTTGCCCAAGACCAACTAACAAGAAAGGTATCCTTTGTGCCTTTGTGTCTTTGTGGTTCAAGGCTTTTATACCTTTTGCAACACCCTTTTATAGCTGGTAAACGGTACTGTCAGAGTAATCTGAACCAGTAATAAACAAATATACGGAATTCACAGTGAAATACATCAGTACCCGAGGAAAGGGACACACCAAAGATTTTCAGGATGTCCTGCTGGCCGGGCTGGCAGACGATGGTGGTCTATATATACCCGAGACCTTGCCAAAGCTCAGCGCTGAAACCATACGGTCGCTAAAGGGACTCCCCTACCACCAGCTGGCCTTCGAAATCATCCAGCCTTTTGTCGGAGGCACCATCCCGGATGACCAACTCAGGCAGATGATTGACGACAGTTATGCCGGGTTCAGCCACCAGGCTGTCGCACCACTTCATCAACTGGGTGCCAACCAGTGGGTTATGGAACTTTTCCACGGCCCAACTCTTGCCTTCAAAGACTTTGCACTGCAACTGCTTGGTCGCCTTCTGGACCATACACTGACTGAGCGTAATGAAAAGGCCATAGTTCTGGGTGCAACTTCCGGTGATACAGGATCTGCTGCTATAGAAGGCTGTCGCCATAGCGATCGTCTGAAAATTTTCATTCTTCACCCTTATCAACGTGTATCAGAAGTTCAGCGTCGTCAGATGACCACTGCACTGGACAGCAATGTTCACAACCTTGCCTTGCAGGGCAATTTTGATGACTGCCAGGATATGGTGAAAAGATGTTTCGCCGACCAGTCCTTTCTGCCAGAAAACACCCGCCTCGTTGCCGTTAACTCCATTAACTGGGCCAGAATCATGGCCCAGATTGTCTATTATTTTCACGGGGCCCTGGCTCTCGGTGCGCCGGATCAGCCTGTCAGCTTTTCAGTGCCTACTGGCAACTTTGGTGATATCTTCGCAGGCTATATCGCACGGGGCATGGGCCTGCCCATAGAAAAGCTGATTGTTGCCACCAACCACAACGACATTCTCCACCGATTCTTCCAACACAACGACTACCGCAAGGAAGCACTGCAGCAGACATTGTCGCCCAGTATGGACATTATGGTTTCCAGCAACTTTGAACGCCTGCTGTTTGATATGCATAACCGTGATGGCAACGCCATGGCAGAGTTGATGTCCGGTTTCCGGGAAACAGGGAATATTCGTGTTGATCATGGCCCATGGCAGGCCATCAGGGAACTGTTTGATAGCAGCCGTTCTGATGATCAGCAGGTCTGCGATACGATCAGTGCCCTGTACAATAACACCGGGTATCTTGCTGACCCCCATACAGCAACCGGTATCCGGGCAACAGAAGACGTTGAGCTTGCCAGAGAAACACCAGTGGTAACCCTGGCAACAGCCCATCCGGTAAAATTCCCAGACGCGATCATCAAGGCGGGCCTGGCAGCACCACCACTGCCAGCTTGTATGGCTGATTTGTTTGACCGGGAGGAGCGTTACAATATTATTGAAAACAAACTGTCGTCTATCAGGACTTTCATTCAAAGCACCTGAACTTCAAAACCATCATGCCAGCCGACGGCATGCTGACTTCGTCTTCAATCAGTTGTAATACTGCCGATCCAGAACAGGGAGTGTTCTGGAGACTACCACCAATGAAACTCAATAAAACAATCCCGGTAAATTCACCCTCTTCGTCAGGCTCTTCGACACAAGAAGCCAAGTGGCAACCACCAGGGACGCCATGTAAAGCGGTCTTTTCGCCAGAAGTTTACTCAGTGGAGGCCATGGGACTTGATGACTCTTTGGGGATCCTGTTTTTATGCGAGCACTCCGTGGGTGGTGGTCTGGTTCAGTGCAGCGCATCGAAGAGCCCTCGCCCGCCACGGCGGGAAGTGTCAGATACCCCACATTATTGCCCCCGCTTAACGGAAACTGTGTTAATCTGACACTCTCTTTGTGTTCATAGTCCGTTATTCCGTTTATGTCCGTGAATATAATCCGCCGCTCCTACGACCTTTCAACTTGTTGCTTCACACCAGAGATGGATCCTCTGCTGGCCAGAATTTACAGTGCACGGGGCGTTAAAACTCAGGATGAACTGCCACGTCAGCTGCAACAATTAAGCGACTACCGGCAACTGAAGGATATCGATAAAGCCGCTGACATTCTGGCCGAGGCTATTATCAACCAGCAACGCATGTTAATTGTTGGCGACTTCGACTGCGATGGCGCCACCAGCAGTGCTCTCGCAGTTCTGGCCCTGAGAAGCATGGATGGCCATGCCGATTTTCTGGTACCCAACCGCTTTGACTATGGTTATGGCCTGACCCCTGAAATTGTTGCAGCCGCCCTGCCCTTGCAACCGGATGTATTAATCACCGTTGATAATGGCATCTCCAGCATTGCCGGTGTACTGGCAGCAAAAAACAGCGGTATGAAAGTTGTGGTTACCGATCACCATCTGGCTGGTCGCGAGCTGCCTGAAGCCGATGCGATTGTTAACCCTAATCAGCCAGACTGCCCGTTTCCCGGTAAAAATACCGCCGGGGTAGGCGTTATTTTCTACTTGATGTGTACCTTGCGAACCCTGTTGCGGTCGCGGGGTTATTTTAATGATAAATCAGAGCCCAACCTGGCCGAGCTTCTGGACCTTGTTGCCCTCGGCACGGTGGCTGATGTGGTCAAGCTGGACAGCAATAACCGCATACTGGTATTCCAGGGGCTTGCCCGCATCCGCAGTGGCCGTTGTCGGCCGGGCATTACAGCGCTGATTGAGGTATCTGGTAGAAATGCTGAAAAGTTGGTCGCCCAAGACCTCGGCTTTGCCCTGGGCCCAAGACTCAATGCAGCTGGACGTCTGGACGATATGTCGATTGGCATCGAACTACTCCTGTGTGACGATATGAACCGGGCAAGGGAGTTAGCCTGTGATCTGGACGGTCTTAACCGTGACCGAAAAGCCATTGAGGGCAGTATGCACAGCCAGGCCATGGCCGAGCTGGAGCAAATCCGCTTCAACCTGGAAACAGATCTGCCATGGGGCATCAGTTTGTTTCAGGAAAGCTGGCACCAGGGCGTGGTTGGTATTCTGGCTTCCCGGGTAAAAGAGAAACTGAACCGTCCGGTAATCGCTTTTGCTGAAGCCGATAACCCTGTGGGAGAGCCAGAACTGAAAGGGTCTGCCAGGTCGATTCAGGGACTGCATATGCGTGATGCACTGGACAGCATCGCCAGAGATAACCCGGGGCTTATTATTAAATTTGGCGGGCACACCATGGCTGCGGGCCTATCCATACCAAAAACAAAATTCAGCGCGTTTCAAGGAGCTTTTGACCTTGAAGTCAGAAAACAACTGACCGCTGAAGACCTTCAGGCAGAAATGCACACTGACGGTGAACTGATGCCCGGTCAGGTCACCATGGCAACCGCCTATACCCTTCGCGAGGGCGGGCCGTGGGGACAAAGTTTTCCTGAGCCCTGCTTTGATGGCCAGTTTCAAATCATTCAGCAGAAACTGGTGGGAGAGAAGCACCTTAAAATGGTACTCAAGATACCCGGCAGCGAACTTTGGCTTGATGCCATTGCCTTTAATATTGACAATCGGGTGTGGCCTGATCCCAATGTTCGTCAGATCAAGGCTGTCTATAAACTCGATATCAATGAATTCCGTGGCCAGCACAACCTACAGCTGATGGTTGAACATTTTGAACCGGCGTGAAATGTGGCGTGCCACTTTTCAATGGGCACGGAACTTTAATTCACTGTGTCTACCAGAATGGACTGCTCCCTATTGATGGAGCGATTCTAATTTCAGAAGGTGAAATTGGTATAAGTATTGAGGCTAAAGGTGGTCAAACAAAAAATACTCACTCCATTAATGGTAATCATCCCACTTTTCCTGTTGATCCCGGGAATTACCCAACCCATGCTGACCATAAAGGCAGATCTTGATCGCCAAGCAATGCTGAATGAGGCAAAGCGTATCGTTCAGCAGCAGAACCTTCATCCCGCTACGGCTGCTCTGGCTAGCCAGTTTCTTGATCGTCTGGAGGTTAAAGGAACATCCACTGTTTATAAGAGAAAGCGTTCCATTCTCGGTACCGCTGGAGACCTCTGGAACAGTGGCTATCATTTTGTGGCATTACTGATTGTCATCTTCAGCCTGGTGATACCTGTCACAAAACTAGGGTGCCTAATGCTGGCTAATGTTGTGCAGAAAAACCATAAACTGCTTGGACTGAACAGTGTATTGAGCAAATGGTCCATGGCTGATGTTTTTGCCATTGGAGTACTCATCGCCTTTCTGGCGGTAAATGCCAAGGCTGCCGGAAACGTCGGCCCTTCACAGGTTGTGCAATTTGATGCAACACTACACTCTGGCTTTTATTGGTTCGTGGCTTATTGTCTTGTCAGTAATTTGATGGGGCAACTGGCGGAAAAAAAACAAGAGGTTACGTCAGCCCCATAATTTTCTTTTCAAAAAGCTCGAGCTGCTCAAGCGATCTTTCTCCACGGAGATCAACAAGCCTGACCCCCAATCCGAGCAGCCTGACCGGACGGGCTCCCCGTTCCCGGGCTCTTACCAGCAGCTGAGTAAAATGTTCCTTAACGGTTTCACCGGTTGTCGGCAGACTTTCCTCAAGGGTGGTCTGGGTAAAATCTGCAAACTTCACTTTAACAAAGTGCTTATGTACTGCATATTCCCTCTCAATCCGCTTATATCGTTCCTGAAGTTCTTCAAGCAAAGGGATTACCTGGGCTGTAATATCTTCTAGCCCCACTAAATCATGGTCATAAGTATGCTCAACAGATAGGGATTTCCTGCGTCGGCAAGTTTGCACCTCACGATCATCCCGGCCCCGGGAAAGCTCCCATAACCGCTCACCAAAACTCCCAAACCAGCGACTTAACTCAAGAATAGAATACTGGCGTAATTGCCAACAGGTATTGATCCCTTTTTTGTGCAGTTTCCCGGCAGTAACCCGCCCTACCCCATGAATTTTTTCCACGGGCAGATCGAAAATAAAATCATCCACCTGTGCCGGAGTGATTACAAAAAGGCCATTGGGTTTATTCCAGTCACTGGCAATCTTGGCCAGAAACTTATTAGTTGCAACACCGGCAGATACGGTAACCTGCAATTTTTGAAAAATTTTCTGTCGGATTTCCTCGGCAATCAAGGTGGCGCTGCCTCGACAAAAATGCGTTCCGGTAACATCCAGATAGGCCTCATCCAAGGATAAGGGTTCAATTAAATCAGTATATTGGCGAAAAATAGCATGAGCTTCTGCAGACGCTGCGCGATAAACGGAAAAACGGGGAGGAATGATTTTCAGGTTCGGGCAGAGTCTCATTGCCTGCGCTGAAGGCATGGCTGAGTGTACGCCAAATCGACGCGCTTCATAATTACAAGTGGCAATCACCCCTCTACGATCAGAAGCCCCCCCGACAGCAACGGGCTTCCCTGATAACCTCGGATTATCACGTATTTCAATACTGGCAAAGAAGGCGTCAAAATCGATATGTATGATTTTTCTCTGGACCACCTTTTGCTCAAGACTGGCATTACTTTGCATCATGTTACAATTAGATTCGGATTAGCACTTTATATATATACAGAGTGCTTTTGGCAAGCAATACCTTACTTATCAGCCAATCTCCAAACCGATGACACTGATAGACTCTGAGCCAGATATTTCATAAACGTACTCCCGCTCTCGCTTGTCCTTTGCCGCTCGAAGGGAGTTGTGCTCGGTTGACCTTATACTCCAGTACGATGCTCCCTCAAAAATGCAAAATACTCGGGATTAGCATCTGGCGCCGCCCTGTCTCACACATTCATGCGGTCGTGTGCGAGATTCGGGGCAGTTTTTGAAATATCCCAAATACTTCAGTACGGTATCACCAAAATGCATTAATCGAAGGTTTCAGAGCCATCCCAAGGACCAACTTGATAATGCCTGAGATTCATTACGCTATGTTAGATTCAGCTGAGAGTGTATCTGGCACATTACAACGGATGTCAGTGAGCGTCTGAAAAAAACGGAGAAATACTAATATTCTTTATCATCAACCACTAAGCCCATGACAGAAATCTGGCTAACATCCAATTGAACTGCAAATCGATCATAAAGAGTTAAAGGCGTTCTATTGATGCCCGCCGCTAAATCATCAAATTTTTGCCATAAGTAGTGCTGAGCACTTAGCTTGACTGAAAAATTTCCCGGACCATCGATGTAATGCTCTACATTTTCGGCGTTATTATTTATAAAGTCATCATAAATATACGGTGATAACATGGCTCCCGCAGCCAGTCCGCCCAGGATAATATTTATAGGTTCCACTACCGCAACCATGAGTCCAAAACCCACAACGTATCGGCAGGCAAGGTCTGTAACCCGGTTATAAATACAATTGCTGAGTATATTTGCCGGTGTAATGGTATATTCGAAGAACGACTTGGTGTTTTCTCTGCCCAAAATATAGTCAACAGCTTTCATAAATGGCGCATAAATACTGATACCAAAGATTCCTCCGACCAGGGCAGAGGGAAGGGCAAAAACAATATGACCAAAAATGCTACCGGTCAGTTGACCGATCTGAGAAACCGCCGCAAGGGAGGAGCCAACAACAGTCTTGATGGTATTCCATCCAGGGTTCTTTTTCCTGTCCTCTCTTAATTCAAACAGTTCGTGAGCCTTTGATTCATAATCATCAATATACTCTTGGGTGTATTTACCCTGAGCTACAGCAACTGGCAGTAAAGGAAAATTGACCGAACCGAACATTTAAACCCCATATTTCGATAAATAACTAATATTAAGACCGCTTTGACAGAGAATAGTTCCATTACCTGGCATCATTTTACTTATACTTTAAATAAATTCCTGAATCTTTGAAAGGTTCACAGGGTTTATTCAATTGACCGATTAAACAGATAAGGGCAAGCTCAAGATAATGAACTTTACAATTATAATTGCCGATGACCACCCTTTATTCCGGACTGCTCTCAAGTCCTCTGTTGGTCACGCGCTTAAAGAACCGACGGTCTGCGAGGCTGGCTCAATTTCTGAACTGCAAATACTTCTGGAAAATAGTACCACACCGGATCTGATCTTACTGGATCTACATATGCCCGGAGCACATGGATTTTCAGGATTGATATTCCTCAGAGGGCAATATCCGGATGCTCCTGTTATTGTCGTGTCAGCTTCTGATGACCAGCAGATCATACAGAAAACCAAAAACCACGGAGCCAGGGGCTTCATTCCCAAGTCTACGCCGCTGAATGATCTGACAGCAGCCATTATTAAAGTTCTGGACGGTGAATATTGGTGGCCAGATAACTTCCAACCTATGCAATCTCAACAAATCAGCGATATGGAAGCCAGACTGGCAACCCTGACACCGCAGCAGTTCAGGGTTCTGGGCATGATCAGTGAAGGCCTATTGAATAAGCAGATTGCATGGGACCTGAATGTCTCGGAAGCGACGATCAAAGCCCATGTCACCGCCATTTTCAAAAAGCTGGGGGTAAGAAGCAGGACTCAGGCGGTTATCGCTATCAAAGCACTGGAAATTGATCTGCCCGGTCAGGATGTACAAGATCAAACCAAAGACTAAATCGTCTCTGCCCGGTGTTTTTCAATGTCATAACGATTCAGGATGATGACTCTGAAATTTTCTCCCAGCGAAATATACACCGGTCGCCGGGGAAGGTTGCCCTGATGGCACATTAGTCAGTAATTAAGTAGTTAGCCAAATGTAATCGTATATTTCTGGCTAAGTGCTCAGTTACTATGCAAGGCGCAACGCAGGCAACAGTGCCGTAGCTATTAGACCGGAGTTGCAACGCCGAAGACTAACTGATCACTTAGTCAAAAAATATGATTTCATTTGGTTAACTCCTTAGGCTGACGCTTTCGATATTGCTCGAAATAGTGATAATATTATTATTTATATAAACCCAAACCTGATATTTCCGATAGGAGTTAAGGTCAAATTCTACTATCAGAAATCTCCACAAATTCTGAACTCACACCACTTCAATTAATATTTTCAAAGTCGTTTTATCGAGCAATTTCTCAACCTGAGCAAAATAAAAGAATGGCCCAGGATCAATTTGAACTAAAAATATAATAAACCAGGGGAAACGATATGTCTGACACCGCCGTTTATCCAGTAAAGCCTGCTGCTCTTGAGAACACACTGGTTAACAACGACCAGTATCTGGAAATGTATCAGCAATCCATAATTAACCCTGAAGGCTTCTGGCGCGAACATGGTCAACGCATCGACTGGTTCCAGCCTTTCACCAAAGTTAGAAAAGTCTCTTTTGACGACCACTTCGTCAATATCAACTGGTTTTATGATGGTACCACCAACGCTTCACACAACTGCCTTGACCGACACCTGGAAGAGCGAGGTGACCAGCTGGCCATTATCTGGGAGCCGGATGCTGAAAGTGAAGCCAGAAAGGTGACCTACCGGGAACTGTATGAACTTGTGTGCCTCTTTGCCAATGCCTTGAAGAGTCAGGGTGTGCGCAAAGGAGATGTTGTAGCGATTTATATGCCCATGGTCATCGAAGCCACCGTTGCCATGCTGGCCTGCAGCCGTATAGGGGCAATTCATTCCGTCGTCTTTGGTGGGTTCTCACCAGAAGCACTGGCAGGAAGAATTATTGACTCAAAAGCAAAGATTGTCGTTACTGCCGATGAAGGCGTTCGAGGCGGGCGCAAAGTGTCTCTCAAAAACAACGTCGATGAAGCACTGACACACCCGGACACACACTCCATTGAGAGAGTCATTGTTTTAAAGCACACAGGCGCTGATATTGCCTGGTATTGTCACCGTGATGTCTGGTGGCAGGAGTTAACGACACTCACTTCACCACACTGCGAAGTCAGGGAGATGAATGCCGAGGATCCACTGTTCATCCTCTATACCTCAGGCTCTACCGGAAAGCCAAAAGGCATCATGCACAGTACGGGTGGCTACCTGGTGTACGCTTCCATGACCCATCAATATGTCTTTGACTATCAACCCGGCGAAGTATTCTGGTGTAACGCTGACGTTGGCTGGATTACCGGACACTCATACGTGACCTATGGCCCTTTAATCAATGGTGCAACCATTGTGATGCATGAAGGGCTGCCTAACTATCCACAAACCAATCGCATCAGCAAAATCATCGATAAACACGGCGTGAATATTCTTTATATCGCACCAACGGCTATCCGCGCATTAATGGCAGATGGCGCTGCTGTGATCAAAGGCACTCATCGAAACTCACTGAGGTTGTTAGGCTCTGTAGGCGAGCCCATTAATCCTGAGGCCTGGAGATGGTACTACTCAACCATTGGTGAACAGCGTTGCCCTATTGTCGACACTTGGTGGCAGACCGAAACAGGTGCTGCGATGCTGACCCCACTTCCGGGAGCCACTGACCTTAAGCCGGGTTCTGCAACACGGCCATTCTTTGGTGTACAGCCAGCCCTGGTCGATAACATGGGTCGTCTTATCCATGGCCCCGGCGAAGGCAATCTTGTCATCCTGGATAGCTGGCCCGGACAGGCCAGAACAATCTATGGCGATCATGAACGCTTTGTTCAGACCTACTTCTCATCTTTTAAGGGCATGTATACAACAGGTGACGGCGCTCGAAGGGACGAAGATGGCTATTACTGGATCACCGGCCGAGTGGATGATGTCATCAATGTTTCCGGCCACCGCTTGGGAACTGCGGAAATAGAATCAGCAATGGTAGCCCATCAGCTGGTAGCTGAGGCTGCGGTTGTTGGTTTCCCGCACCATATCAAGGGCCAGGGCATCTATGCTTATGTCACACTCAATAGAGGCATAGGCACCAGTGAAGACTTGAAAAAGCACCTTATAGACTGGATCAGAAAAGAAATAGGGCCGATTGCTACCCCGGATATTATTCAGTGGGCCCCGGGACTTCCCAAAACACGGTCTGGAAAAATTATGAGGCGGATTCTCCGCAAAATAGCTGCTGACGAGTTCGAAAACCTCGGCGACACATCAACGCTGGCTGACCCTGAAGTAGTGAACCAGTTGATTGCAAATAAAGCGATAACCAGCTAGTAGTTATCAACTGTCGTGCGGTATTCCGGCATAACGTGCGGTATTCCGGCATAAACGATACCGCGCGGGATTTTGGCCTGCACTTTTACAGTAGATAATACTTGATATTATAAACAGCATCCCTATAATATGACTCTCTTTCGACGCGGGATGGAGCAGCCTGGTAGCTCGTCGGGCTCATAACCCGAAGGTCGTCGGTTCGAATCCGGCTCCCGCAACCATTTTCGTAAAGTCTCTGCACATCTTATCAAAGATGTATTTGGCAAAAAAAATCCCCAAATACCACTTTCAAGGCTGACATAAGATCAGGTCAGTATTTACCGCCAGACGACAGCTGCGCTAAATCAGATACACATGATACAAGTGTTGAAAGTTCACATCTTGCAGTGAATCCACTCATCGCCTCCAGAGGAAAAAATATACAAAAATACCTATATACTCCGCTACTATGGTGAAAATCCTTTGGCTACAACCTTGTTTAAAAAACTGATATAAGATTCCATTTCAGCTCATAATCAAATTTTATCTCACCAGTCCCAACTATCTGCTAGATTAAAATTCTGTCGGTATAAGAGCCTGTGTTTAACATCTAATGCGAACTGAAAACGACGATAAACAATCCTGTTATTCATTTTTTTAGCCTCATTGCACAGTGGAAAACCAATATACAGAAGCTTTATCACTCAGTTTTAACTACCCGCAAAAGATCATAGCCCTTAGCTACAGACACTTCACATTTACCTGATATCCCACCTTCTAATGAGGGTCTACCATGCCAAGACAGGTTCTCATCCCCATTTCTGATGGCTCTGAAGACATTGAAGCAGTGACCATCATAGATACACTCAGAAGAGCAGGTGCACAGGTCACGGTTGCCAGCTGCCTTCCTGATGGAAAGCAGGCCATCACCGCCTCGCATAAAACTCAGATTACAGCAGATTTACACATAGAAGCCTGCACAGGGAAGCCGTTTCACCTGATCGCCCTTCCCGGCGGTATGCCCGGTGCCGAGAACCTCAAGAACTGCAAACCGCTTATTAAGCTGCTGCACGCTCAACAAAAGGCCGGGAAATGGTATGCCGCCATATGCGCCTCGCCTGCAGTAGTGCTTGCTTATCACGGGTTACTGGATAATGTCCACGCGACATGTTACCCCAGCTTCATGGAGCAAATGGAAGGCGCTTTGCCACATCCCGGAAACACCATAGTAGTAGATGAAAAAAAACGGGTCATAACAGCCCAGGGCCCGGGCAATGCCATGGGATTTTCATTTAAATTAGTTGATGCACTCTATGGGAAAGATGCTCATCGGCCGATAGCAAAGCAGATGATTGCAGACTGGGCCTTGTAAGCTCTTTCCGGTTATCACCACAATTTCATCAGCTTCATCAGCGATGTTAATTGAACATAGTTGTACAAATGTGTTTAGAATACATATAAGGGTTTTCCGAAGCCGCAGGAAAGCCCAATGCATTAACCCATGAGGTATGAAAAATGGAAAGCTTTATCCTGATTGTGGCTAGCATTTTTGCACTTTATTACCTGAGTCAAAAACAGGACATTATGGCAAACAAGATGTTTGGTCACGAATTTAAACGTTTTGAGCGGATTTACCACAACACCACCTACTCTTGTCAAAATTCCACCATTGTCAAAAGACAACTAACGAGCAAAATGCCACTGCCTTTCATTCCAGCGACCGGCTACTCAGTAAGAGCCTTATGTCTTACAGAAGACAAGCACTGGTTCTGGTTTGATGCATCTATACGTCGCATGAAACTGGATCGGACCAGCATCACACCAACTGATGCCGGAGAAGCATTTAATGCCTTGAAAGATGACCCTGAAATCCTGCATCGATACTTTTCAAACCACGACCAGCAGTCGGCATAACTGACTGCCACCACTGCCCTGAAATATAAAGTACACATAAAAATCATCCTGTAACCCTGACTACCAGGAATTACAGAACTTATGATAAAGAGAAAATCCTTCCAGGTGACTCCCGCCAAAATATAACAGGTTAATTCACAACCCCTGACGGCCTGAGGTCTTTTCGCAAAATCTTGCCAACAGGGGTCATTGGCAATTCATCACGAAATTCACACACTTTGGGGACTTTATATGCCGTCAAATAATCACGACACCAACTTAGCAGCTCGTCGGATGTTAGACTGTCATCTGACTTGACAACAAACAACTTAACCTTCTCCCCGGAGTTCTCATCGGGAATACCAATGGCCGCACAGTTTGCCACCTTGGGATGGCCTGAAACCAGATCCTCAATTTCATTCGGATAAACATTAAAACCGGAAACCAGAATCATATCCTTGATACGATCAACAATTCTGACAAATCCATCTTCCTCGACCACAGCTACATCACCGGTTTTTAACCAACCATCCGCACTGAGCACTTCGGCTGTTGCTTCAGCTCGCTGCCAGTATCCTTGCATGACCTGCGGCCCCCTGACACAGAGTTCACCTGGCTCACCTATGGCCGTCTCATTACCATGCTCATCTATGGTTTTCAGTTCTGTGGAAGGTATAGGCAAGCCCGCAGTGCCTGGCTGTGACAAATCTCCGGCTGGATTCATACAAACGGCAGGAGAACACTCTGTTAACCCATAAGCTTCAGAAATAATACACCCGGTCTCTTTATACCACCTTTGAGCCGTTGTCTCTTGCAGTGCAGTCCCGCCGGATAAGGTTAACTTTAAACCTGACAGGTCGCACTCTTTAAATTTTGGATGATTCAACAAGCTGGCAAATAATGTATTCAGACCAATAAAGGCGGTAAAACGCCACGGTTTAATGGACTTGATGAAAGTGTCTGTATCTCTCGGGTTAGCTATCAGAATACTGTGATTCCCCATAAACGGCATACAAAGTAAATGTACTGTGAAGGCATAAATATGATAAAGGGGTAAAGGCGCTATAAGAATTTCCTGCCCCTCTTGTATGATTTTCTGTCCCCGGGCATCCACTTGAGACAGCATCTCTTTAGACTGAAGCATATTGGCCAGCAAATTTCTGTTAGTCAGAATGGCACCTTTGGCAACCCCGGTAGTACCGCCAGTATATTGAAGCACCACCGGATCAGATAGCTCAGCCTCTGGAACCGGCTGATAGTCAGAGGCTTTTGCAGTTCTCAGGGTGTCAAGCAGGGTAACCACTGTAGGTAAAGAATACCCGGGCACCATCCTCTTGATATATTTGACAAGAAAATTAATAACTTGCCGCTTCGGAGCTGGAACCATATCAGCAAGCTGAGTTACAAAAAGATGTTTTATCTCTGTCTGACCAACCACCTCTTCAATGAGGTGGCCAAAGTTTTCAAGAAATACTAACGCCTTTGCTCCCGAGTCTTTGAACTGGTGCAGCATTTCCCGCGCAGTGTAAAGCGGATTGGTATTGACAATTACCAACCCTGCTCGCAACGCTCCATAAACGACAATCGGGTACTGTATAATATTGGGCATCTGAATCGCAATTCGATCCCCGGGTTGCAGATCAGTATATCTTTGGATGTAGGCAGCAAACTGCTTACTATAAAGATCAATGTCAGCATAAGTCAGTGTATGGCCAATCCCAGTATACGCAGGGAGCGAACGATTCTCTTTTAAAAAAACATTGATCACAGATAAAACGTTGGAATATTCATCGAGGTTAACAGCATTACCAACCCCGGCAGGTCTTTTACCATCCCAGAATGATGCATCCATAGCACTACGCCTCTTATTTTATGGTTATTGTTATCAGGGCTATTCAGCCTTTTTGAGCAATTTTACCCGACATTTTATCAACAGGCATCTAATTCGTGGCGAATTTGCCGAATAATTATCATGCAACCTCTGGTAATGACGTTTTTTTTACCTTACTCTAAATTAAGGATTCAATTTACGCAGGTAGTCAAAGCACGTAAAGACACCAGTAACAACTACGGATCGAATCAACAGGATGTTGACCATAAAACCGTTTATAAGTCCAGTCAGATCATTTTCTGCTTTACCCTGGCAGGGGGTAATTTATGACTGAATTTTACCTGAAAATACTCTCTGGCAATCATATTGGTGCCGAAATTCCCATTGAACCGGGTAGGCACTCTTTAGGAAAAGATGACGCTTGTGACCTGGTCTTGACCGACGACAACCTGAATGATATTGAACTCATTATTGAGATTTTCAATGATGGTCAGGTAAAAATCCAATCAAGCACAGCGGATAATCCCTTATATGTAAATGGCGAGCCTGCTGGCTCGAGTATTCAGTACCGCCACTTTGATATTGTTACCTCAAGCAGCCTTTTCATAGCTATTGGTCCTGCTGATGCACAGTGGCCATCGCTTGCACTACCGAACATAGCCGAGCCCCCGGCACAAGAGCTGACTGTCAAGGAGGAAGAGCTGTCACCTCCTGAAGCAAATGAGCCTGATCTATCCGGGTCTGACTTTGAGCAAGCGCTGTTAGAAGAGGAAGTTGAGGATGAAGAGGATGAAGAGGATGAAGAGGATGAAGAGGATGAAGACGATGGTACATCCTTTCTGGCAAATATTGATAAAAGATGGCTAGCCGCTATTCCAGTCGGTCTGGTACTTGTAATAGCCAGCATGCTCTTCTTTATTTCAAGCACGGATACCGAGGTACAACAGGTAGCAGACATCCCGGGAGTGCTCGAAATCTCCACAAAAGCCAGAAATCAACTTGGACTCAAAGACGTAAAGTTCAAAGAGCTACCTGACAAATCATTACTCGCGTCAGGTTATACACAAACGCTTCAGGATAAAATTGAACTGCAAAAATTTCTCAGAAAGCAGGGCGTTTCTTTCAATTTGCAAGTCATTGTTATGAATGAAATGCGTGATAACGCTGAATTGCTCCTAAGAGACCGTGGTTATGACAAACTTGAGCTTGAGCTGGATAACACCCCGGGGTCACTGGTGTTGACCGGATATGCTTCAACCTCTAATGAACTTGATCGAATTGTCAGTATGCTCAAGCAAGAGATTTATGGGCTCAATTCGGTTGTTGATCAGGTTGAGAACCAGACAAATAGGATCAACACCCTAAAATCCATGCTCCGGGAGAAAGGACTGATACCAAGAATTCATGTCGTCGTCCGGGATCAAACGGTGATCCTGAAAGGACACCTACTGGATGAAGGACAAGTTTATGACCTGCAAACGGTAGTAAAACAGTTTCAGAAAAAATACGCCAATAAACCAGCCATTGAATTAGCCACTAAGTTCGCAGGAGGAGCGATAACCGACAGCCAGTCACCTTTATCATTAAATATACGCGGTATCAGCATGGGCAAGGTGCCTTACGTGATATTAATAGATGGTTCCAGGTACCTGATAGGAGCAAAACTTTCTAATGGGTATATAATTGAAGATATCAACCTTGAATATCTTTTATTAGCTAACGGAACTGACAAAATCAAATACCGTCTTGGAGGGAACCGTGACGGACAAACCAAAAAATGAAGAGAATATTCTTCTCTCAACAACTGAAGAACAGTTAATTCAGGATAAGGACGGTTCTTACCGGGATCAGATCCTTACTCATTTACTCTCTGAAGCGACGCGCCTGAAAGGATTAAAAGATAAAGGCGCAGCTCCGGAAGATTTTTCAAAAATCGACAGCCTGCTAACCGCTGTAGTTGCGGCTATGGAGGTCGTTGATAAGAGCTGGAAACAGCATCACGGTCAATCAAACGCCTGAGAGGGAACTCAGCCATGGCATACCAGGATACCTACAACCCGAATTACAACCAACCAGGAAGCGCCGGTTTCAGCTTTGACAAAGTATCTGAAACATTTGGCAGCCAGGCAGAAGCACTTGATGCTGCGCTGAAAACCCGTGTC
Source organism: Endozoicomonas sp. ONNA2 (assembly GCF_024606365.1). GTDB lineage: Bacteria > Pseudomonadota > Gammaproteobacteria > Pseudomonadales > Endozoicomonadaceae > Endozoicomonas. The sequence continues at coordinate 29,371 of NZ_JAHHPO010000066.1, read as the reverse complement.
GCCAATATGGATCCTAACAGCACCAAGGACATGGTTGAGTTCCAAGTAGAGTTCAACAAATATATGATTGTTGAAGGTCTTCGTTCAAGTATCGTCAAATCCATCAAGGATACGATACAGAGCATTATTCAGAAACTCTAAACCAATTCTATGGATGGAGATAGTCAGCAATGATTGATGACAAGCTTTTAAAAACTCTGGCAGATATAGGCTTTATGGCCAGTGGTACCGGACTTCCAAAACATGCTTTTGGCATTTTCAACGGTATTGAGGCTGCCAGACCTGACAGCCCGCTTAGCACCATTGGCTTTGCCCTTGAGTTCATGAATCGAAAACGTCATCAGGAAGCTATTGACCTGTTGCATAAGGAAGGTCTGGTAAAGCACCCTGATGATGCAACTATCAAGGCTTTTCTGGGATTAGCCTTGATGTTCGAGGGACGGAATAAAGAAAGCGAAGACTATCTTAAACCGTTGCTGTCTTCAAAAGAGCTGGAACCCGCTGAAATGGCCAGGGAACTTCTTGCCAACATCCACGGCCAGTAGCCTTATTCCGGAAGCTTATCTCGCAAAGCTTCCGGGAAATTTTTTCCCGGCAACACCTCTTCAATGAGCCACTGTTTGACTATCGCAGTAAGAAACGTTAAGAAGCGATTCATTTTCTGTGGATCCTCTGCCATATCCTGCACCAGCCGGACAGACTTGCTCAACGTGTCAACTGAAAAATAGTGGTGAGAAATCACTCCACCGGATATACAAGATTCACTGAATAGCCCATTCGCTCCAATTTCCCGCCTAAGCACTGTCATTGAGCCAGAAAGCAAGTTTTTAACAAACTCGTCTGATAACTGTGTTACTGGTTCAAACCATTCAGGTTCGCACCAGCGTTGAATCTCTTCTGCACCTTGACATAATCGACTCATCACTCTGTCAAAATAATATCTCAGACGTTTTGCTGAGAATCCCTGGAAGCCTTGAAATGTCCATAAATTCACTTTCTGCTGCCAATAAAACTGCTGATCCAAACGGGGCAAGTGACAAACAGACATCCCTTTACATGCGTTCAAAAGCACACACCAATCATTGTGATGATCCACGACAACCCTGAACGTCGCATCAAGGCCTTGTTCAAAAGCGCTGGCATATTGACTACAAAGGAAAGGCTTGATGTTCGATAACGAGTCACTCTCACCGGTCCGAACCAAATTATTGGTCACCAGACTATCTTCAACCGACGGCATCTCGACTAATTCACCATCAACCAACTGGTATAAACAATCCCTGTAACCTGAAAAGTGAAACTGTTCAAACACGCTCCAGGCAGACGTGAGCATAAAGCTGTTATCCGCACCGCTGAAGGCTCTTTGGGGATCATTAAACTCCGACTCGAACGCTTTTATAACACTTGGGCAAAAAGCTGCCTTAACATCCACGAGGTAAGGGATGGCATTTCTGGATACCACATTCCGGTTATGAACATCTCCCAATCCCAGCAGAATCGATATACCAGCAATAACCCCAAGGCGCTGGTAATAATCGTTAATCTGCCGGTCATCCAGTGCCTCATCGAGGTCTTTAGTAATAAACTCACAATAGCCGTAGTCACCATCACAAGACCCTGGCAATATCCTAATGGTTGCCAGACCTGGTCGCCCACCCAGCCATTGGTTAAGTTTACCTGCGATATTACTATTATCTGCAGTGTGCCCGATAATCTGGCGCTCGACAGCCAAATCCCTGTTTTTATAAACCAGTTTTTCGCCATTATCACAGAGGATAATGGCAATCATGTCAGAAGACGCAGTCAACGGATAATCAAGGCTAGCTATACTCTGCGCTGGTTTTTGCCAAGAGTCAGAAAATAGCTGATTGATTTCCCCAATATCTTGGTAAAACCGGACAAATAATTGTTTAAAGTCTTTCAGTGTATGGATAACCCATAAACGATTTAAGCGATACCACAAGGGAAATTCAGCACTCAGGTATAGCATCCCACCCTGCTCAATGACATAGTCCAACACATCGGTATATTGCTTGGCCCCCTTGATATCCGCAACCCAGGCAATGGCCTGTAATAGCTGGCCATCGAGCTTGGCAGCAAAGGGCTTTAGCAGGCTAGCTCGAAATCCGGGATTTTCAGGCCGGTTGTGGTAGCACGCCAGCTGCAAATCCAGCCAGCGAAGCAAAGGCTCGATGAGTTTGAAACGATGAGGTTCTGCACAATCAAGATGCAGCATCACCTCCGCCGGTAGCCTCTGTTGTTCAGGCCACCATCTTTTTTGATTGTTAGCCGACTTCCTTAACGGTTCATCGGTAAGGGCCAGCACTTGATATTTACACATCCACATAATATTCAATAAAAGCGCCGGTTCCTCAGGAAACCGCTTTTTCAACTCCGTCAAATGGCAACCGGATAAACAAAGCCGGGATACCTGGTCAATCAGTTCAGCTGCCAAGAATGAATCCATCTCGGCATAGTGAACATACTGCTCGGTTCTTTGCAGCAATCTAACGCCTCGATCCGTCGTCTTAAGGTATTGGTCATCTACTAACTGATTGGCTGGGTAATGCTCAAATATCTGGTGATATGGAAGTCCCACCGGCCTTTTATTTAATCGGGAAATCTGATCCGTGTCTTTATTAAGGCCATTCACCAACTGATGATATTCTTCAACAATGGTTTCCCATCGATAGTGATCAAAAACTCTCTGTCTTCCCCGTTCTCCCATGCTCAACAGAAGCCCGGGGTCTTGAATCAGTTGATGAATCTTCTCTGCACATTGACTCAAATTGACCGCCGTTCCCTGCGCCTGGAGGAAATGAGCATGGTTTGTCAATAATGAACCGACAGGACGAGCAAGATCATCCAAGTCTGTCGATACGGTTTCAATCAAACAGCCGCTGATTCCATCCTCCAACAATTCCGAGTAACCATTCCAGTCGGATAAAACAACAGCCTTGCCATTAACCATTGCCTCCAACGGCACAATTCCAAAGCTTTCCTGAATGTTATCCGCAAGCGTCAGAACCATATCACAGGCTGACAGCCATTGATGTTTACGGTCATCTTCAATTTCCAGCTCAAAGCGAATACAACCTTCAAGGTTTAGAGCATAGGCTTGTTTTAACAGGGACTGCACGGTCGGACTGCCTGCATCTCCAGCACCAGCAACAATCCACTTGATATTTCGGTGACCATACTGTTCCACCAGATCATTCATTACCAGCAATACTGGCTGGAGATCCATCTTATCGGAAGGAGCAATTCGTCCAAGGGTCAAAATCACAAAAGACGTCTGCTCAATACCCAATAAACCCCTGGCTTCCTCTTTGGCACCGGCATAGCATTCATCAGGCTCAATCCCCAGAGGCAGCTTCAGAACGCTTCCTTTATAAGGTATAGCCACACCAATATGATCTGAAATACGGGAACTCGCGGCAGACAATAGACGCATCATCACTTTTTTCTGCGCCTCGCTGCTGCATAAAATTGCATCACAGCTTTTTAGCGGTGATAGCAGAAGATCACGGGTATTTGACATGTTTGAGTCTGTACTCAGGGTATGCGCCCGACCCGTAACAGGAAATGGCTCCAGACAATAAGCATCACGAAGCGCTGCGAGATTACCAATCCAGGGATCCCCTTGGTGAAAAACCTGATACCTGACCCTGGAAAAATACCGGTTTAACTCATGCGCTGGTAAGAACTGGATGGCTTTATCGCTGCCATAGTGCTGCAGAAAAGTTTCCCAGCCTGACTTAAACTCCGGCAATAACGACTGGGGGGAAAATATATGTATCTCTTGGAATCGGCTATAACGAATGATTGCTTTCAGAAACTCGTCATTAGCACGGCGAAGTCCGTTGAAATAGGCAGATTCAGTACTGGCCACCAGGCAGCCAAATACTGAGGAATCGGTGGATCGCTGCTTTTTCGAAGGCATATCGAACAACTCTAATCATTGACATACCTTATATATCGATCTGACAGCCGCTTCTGTTAGGGCATGAACATCATGGCAGAGCCCGGAGAGGGGGCGCTTTGACCAAGCCATTGTACAAAAAGTTCATAATTATTGGCCAATGCAGCAATTGTCTGTTCGATTACATCAACACTGAGACTCTTTGCAGGAGCAGATGCATACAGAGCAAGTGCATTTTTATCGGGATCTATACACAATGAAACTCGCTCATAGGCAACCAGAGCCAGATTTTTTTTCAGCAGCCTGGTCAATAGTTCTTCTCGCTTGCTGTTTTCTTCAGGCAACTTTGCAATGATGCTATAAACATAAAAGCGACCATTAGCCAGAAAACAGGCAATTTTTATCTGATCATTAACCACCAGGTTATATTGGTCATTTTCACTCTCCAGCTCACCCATCTGTTGACGAGCAGCGTATGAATTCATCAATTGTTCAAAGCTCATAGCATCCATGCCCTTGTTTTAGAAAAGTTCAAAAAGGCATCTCTGCCTCTCCTTAAGCATAGTGCAGCTTTATTACTTGACCATATGCCCGGAAGCGGGTGTCAGTGAGCGGGATTTCAAAGAGATCCTTCTGAATAAACAAATAAGAGCTATAAATGCCACCAGTGATGCAACAAAGCCTAACGAAATGGAGTGAGTGACCCCCATGACCAAATATCCTAACATTGCTACAGCCGCTATGCCAATTGCGTAAGGTAACTGGGTATTGACATGATCCATATGGTGACAGGATGCCCCGATGGACGAAAGGATGGTGGTATCAGAAATTGGCGAGCTGTGATCACCAAATACAGCACCTGCCAGCACAGAAGCCAGCATGGGCAGCATCATGGCCAGATCAGCTGCTGCAGCCATATCCCCGGCAATTGGCAACATAATACCAAAGGTTCCCCAACTGGTTCCGGTTGCAAAAGCCATCACACCAGAGACAATAAAAAGAATCATTGGCAGAAAACTTGGAGAAATATTCCCGCTAACCAGGCCTGCCAGATACTTACCGGTCTCCAGCTGGCCAATTATCCCTGTCAGAACCCAGGCAAACACAAGAATATAGATAGCTGGCAACATTGACCTGCTACCCTCAACGATCGCTTTCATCCATATTTTTCCGGAAATATTGCGACGCAGCAAACGGGTTATCGCAAACAAGAGTCCAATCATACCACCAATGATCAGTGATAATGTAACATCGGTATGCTCAAATGCACCGAGAATGGAAAATGCCCGATCATCACCAGCGAGAGCTGTATACCCCGTCCAGATCATGGCTGCCATAGTTGCCAGTACCAACACCAGAATCGGTGCAATAAGGTCGGCAACACGGCCATCATTATCTTCTTCCAGAGCTGGAGCACCCGGCGGATTACCCTTATTGGAATCAAAAAGTGTGCCAGAAAATGCAGCCCTCTCGTGCTTGGCCATAGGGCCAATATTAAGATCCATGGCTGCTGTACAGAAAACCAGCGCCAAGGCAAAAATTGCATAAAGGTTCATAGGAACCATAGCCAGAAATGAAATGACAGGGCTATCAACGCTTGCACCATGGGTCACCATAATAGCTCCCACCAGGGCAATGATATAAGCACCCCAGCTTGAAATTGGCATAATTACGCAGATTGGCGCAGCGGTGGAATCAATCAAATAAGCGAGCTTGGCTCTTGAGACTTTGTGCCGATCCGTTAGCGGCCGACTAATACTCCCCACGGCAAGGCTGTTGAAATAATCATCAATGAAGATGATAACACCGAGAAAAACCGTCAGCATCTGCGAGCCCTGACGAGTCTTGACACGATGGCGGGCCCACTCACCAAAAGCCCTGGCTCCACCAGAAATACTGATCAGACTGGAAATTACCCCCAGAACCAGCAAAAACAACAGAATATAGATATTGCTTAAATTAAGGCCTTCATCCCAAAACACCTCCACCAACCCGGCAAAAATTCGGCGAATGGTGACAAGAGGCTTAAACTGTGCCAGCAGTAATGCACCGGTAACAATACCAGCGCCCAGAGACCATAATACCTTCCGGGTTATTACTGCCAGAATAATTGCGATGGCTGGAGCCAATAAAGATAACGACGAATCACTGAAACTGGTTAATTCCATAAAACTGATCTCGTTTAGATTACCCATCCCGGTGATTCCAGTGCTTGTCAGGGATGAGTGAACCAGTTGTCATTAGATCAGGAGGCAAGTGTACATGGAGGAAGCGCGTTTAAAGAAAATCTAATTAGCACTTTCTGGTACCCGTTAGCTCTCCACAGTAAAAACTGTGACAGTAGTACACCTATTTGATGCACTGCCAGTGAAGCTGGTTGACCACCAGGCTCACTTCGGCACCATTTCCTTTCAACCGGACTGCGGACGTCACCCTATTCCGGCTTACTCATAACATAGTGCGCCTCTAACTAGGGAAAGAGGATCACAGGCTGGAATGTAGCACGACTGTATATTGACTACATCCCCCTGGTTAGGTGCATTATGCACCATTGCTCCCGATATAAGTACCCAAAGCAAATGTAAGGACCGGAATTAGTTATTACATTTAGCAATAACTGGATCACTCCCACTCAATCGTACCCGGTGGCTTACTGGATACATCATAGGTCACCCTTGAAACATGCTCAATTTCATTGATGATACGGTTAGACACTTTCTCCAGCAGATCATAAGGCAGGTGAGCCCAGCGAGCGGTCATAAAGTCAATGGTTTCTACGGCTCTGAGGGCAATCACATATTCATAGCGGCGACCATCTCCCACCACGCCAACGGATTTCACCGGCAGGAATACCGCAAAAGCCTGACTGGTTTTTTGATACCAGCCTGCCTTTCGCAGCTCTTCGATGAAAATAGCATCTGCCTGGCGAAGAATATCCGCATACTCTTTCCTGACTTCACCCAGGATGCGAACACCAAGCCCCGGCCCCGGGAATGGGTGACGGTACACCATGTCATAAGGCAGGCCCAGTTCCAGACCAATGGTTCGAACCTCATCCTTGAACAGCTCGCGAAGCGGCTCAACCAAGGCCATCTTCATCTGTTCCGGCAGCCCACCCACATTATGATGGGACTTTATTACATGCGCCTTACCGGTTTGTGAGCCAGCTGATTCAATTATATCCGGATAGATAGTACCCTGTGCCAGAAAAGCGATGTTACCCAGCGCACTGGCATGCTGATCAAACACTTCGATAAAAGTCTTACCAATGATCTTGCGCTTGTCTTCAGGGTCCTGAACACCTTTGAGACGACGCAGGAACATCGTTTCAGAATTTGCACGAATAACCCGAATCCCCATATTTTCGGCAAACATAGTCATCACCTGGTCGCCTTCATGGAGACGGAGCAAACCATTATCCACAAAGACGCAGACCAGCTGATCACCAATAGCCTTATGCAGCAGCGCCGCTACAACACTGGAATCAACGCCACCAGACAGCCCAAGCAACACCTTATGATCGTTCACCTGCTCACGAATACGGGCAATAGCGTCATCAATAATCTTGCCCGGCGTCCAGAGTTTTTGGCACTTGGCAATGCAAACCACAAAACGCTCAAGAATTCGTAATCCCTGGGTGGTATGCGTCACTTCAGGGTGAAACTGAACGCCGTAATACTGCTTTTCTTCACACGCCATGGCTGCAATCGGGCAGGAATCGGTGACAGCAGCAACCACAAAGCCATCAGGAATGGCGGTCACTTTATCCCCATGGCTCATCCAGACATCCAGAGTCAGATAGCCACCTTCACAGACATGGTCTTCAATACCATCAAACAGGCGCACTTTCGCTTCCAGCTGAACCTGGGCATAGCCAAACTCACGCAGGTGAGAGGTACTAACCTTGCCCCCCATCTGTTCTGCCATGATCTGCATGCCATAACAGATACCCAGCACAGGAACACCGAGTTCAAAAACAATGCTGGCTGCTCTTGGAGAATTACCACCGGTAACGGAATCAGGGCCACCGGACAAAATAATCCCTTTCGGGTTGAACGCCCGAATCGCGGCGTCATCCATATCGTAGGGATGAAGTTCACAATAAACACCGATCTCGCGAACTCTTCGAGCGATAAGCTGAGTATACTGGGAACCAAAATCAAGAATCAGAATGCGATCGGAATGAATATCCTGGGACATGATTAATCTCTAAATCCTGTCATCAGCAAAGCAGGGAGACTTCCCCATAGTTAACCAACACGGTAGTTAGGCGCTTCTTTGGTGATTGTCACATCGTGAACATGAGACTCGGCCATACCGGCATTGGTCACGCGCACAAACTGTGGCCGGGTACGCATGGCTGCCATATCAGGTGAGCCGGTATAGCCCATCGCGGCACGCAAGCCACCCACCATCTGATGGATAATGGCATGAAGAGGCCCCTTGTAAGGCACACGGCCTTCAATACCTTCAGGAACCAGTTTTTCGGCGCCTTCTTCTGAACTCTGGAAATAACGGTCACTGGAACCGGAAACCCGGGACATTGCCCCCAAAGAGCCCATACCACGATAAGCTTTGTAGCTGCGCCCCTGGTAAAGTTCCACTTCACCTGGCGCCTCTTCGGTACCTGCCAGCATACTGCCCAGCATGACAGTGCTGGCACCGGCAACAATCGCTTTTGCCATATCACCGGAAAAACGGATACCGCCATCGGCAATCACAGGGACTCCGGTCTCTTTCAGCGCTTCCACCACATTGGCTACCGCACTGATCTGGGGCACACCGATACCGGTAACAATTCGGGTAGTGCAGATAGAGCCAGGACCGATACCCACTTTAACCCCATCAGCACCGGCTTCGACCAGGGCCCTGCCTGCCTCGGCGGTGGCAATATTACCGCCAATTACCTGAACCTGCGGATAGTTTTCCTTCACCCACTTCACTCGCTCAATCACACCAAGAGAATGACCATGAGCAGTATCTACAATAATGACATCAACACCAGCAGCCACCAGGGCAGCAACACGCTCAGGTGTTTCAGCACCGGTACCCACCGCGGCCCCCACTCTTAACTGCCCCTGACTGTCTTTCGACGCATTCGGGTACTGCTGGGCCTTTTTAATGTCCTTAACGGTCATCATACCGGTGAGATTGAACTGACCATCAACCACCAGCACTTTTTCAATACGGTGCTTGTGCAGAAGCTGGCGAACGGTGTCCGGGTCAGTGCCTTCCTGAACCGTCACCAGACGGTCTTTTTGGGTCATGATCTCGGAAACGGCTCGATCCAGATTGGAGACAAACCGGACGTCACGGCTGGTCACAATACCCACCAGGTCGCTGCCATAGAGCACGGGAACACCGGAGATATTATGTCTGGAGGTCAACTCCAGAAGATCTCTGACGGTGGCACTGGCATCAATGGTAATCGGATCCTTGACCACACCACTTTCGTGCTTCTTGACCTTGCGAACTTCAGCGGCCTGCTGCTCGGGCGTCATATTCTTATGAATAATCCCGATGCCACCTTCCTGTGCCATGGCAATAGCCAGAGACGCTTCGGTAACGGTATCCATCGCGGCAGAAATCAGCGGAATATTCAACTCAATACCACAGGTCAGCCTGGTTTTCAAAGAGACATCTTTGGGGAGGACTTCGGAGTAGCCGGGCAGAAGGAGGACATCATCGAAGGTAAGTGCATCTTGTGCAATTCTCAGCATTGCCTGTTACCAAGAGTTTATGGGAAAAAAATTCGAACAATTATACCCTCTATTTCAACTTCAGCTAAACCACTTATTCAGGCAGAATATCAAAAAACCGATAATCTCCTGCCAGGCTTGACCTATGCACCACTTGACAGACACACCGACCGAAAACGCTGAGGCATCGTCAAAAGCCCTATCTGTAACTGAGTTAAATGGTAAAGCCAGGCGATTGCTGGAGATGAATTTCAATCATGTCCGTGTTGAGGGAGAACTATCCGGACTGGCCCGCCCCAGCTCCGGGCATTGGTATTTCACCCTGAAGGACAAGCAGTCGCAGATCCGCTGCGCCATGTTTCGCAACCGTAACCAGGCGCTTAAATTTGTCCCTGCAGAAGGCATGCTGCTCAGGGTAAGAGGGCGTGTGAGCCTGTATGAAGGGAGAGGCGACTATCAACTGATTGTTGAACACATGGATAATGCCGGCACCGGCGACCTCCAGCAAGCCTTTGAGGTTCTCAAGGCGAAACTGGCGGCTGAAGGCCTGTTCGACATCGCGGGCAAACAGCCCCTGCCCGCTCATCCAAGGCATATCGGGGTGATCACCTCTCCCACCGGCGCAGCCATTCGGGATATTCTAACCGTACTGAAAAGACGCTTTCCTGCCATACCGGTCACCATTATTCCCAGCTCGGTGCAGGGGGAGCAGGCGAAACACGAACTGGTCAATGCATTAAAACTGGCAGAAAGCGCCAATCGGTTTGATGTACTGATTGTGGGTCGTGGCGGTGGCTCACTGGAAGATTTGTGGCCATTTAATGAAGAGCTGGTGGCCAGGGCCATAGCAGACTGCCCTATCCCCATTGTCAGTGCCGTTGGTCATGAAATTGACTTCACCATTGCCGACTTTGTTGCGGATCACCGGGCGGCAACCCCATCCGCAGCGGCGGAAATCCTCAGCCCGGATCGTCAAGCCCTGTTGAATCAGTTGCACCTGATCACCAGAAAGCTCAACACACTGACACGACATAAGCTGCAGTTAAGCCAGAGAGAGCTGGATAACCTGCAAAAACGGTTAAGACACCCCGGGGAACGTCTGAGAGACAATAGCCAGCGGCTGGATGATCTGGAAATCCGATTAAATCAGGCCATTACCCTGATACTGGAACGGGCCCAATCAAGCCTGGGCCGAGTCAGAGATCGGGCACATCAGCAAAACCCCCAACGCACATTGGAACTGCTGAAAAGCCGTAATGAACATACGGCTCAAAAGCTGGTTCAGCTCATGTCCAATAACCTGGAAAAGTGTCAACTGAAGCTGGAAAAAGTGTCTGGAGAGTTGCACGCTGTCAGCCCTCTGGCAACCCTTTCAAGGGGTTATGCCATAACCATGGTTGGTGATTCGATTATCAGAAGCAGTCAACAACTCCATGAAGGTGATCTGGTGACCACACGATTTTCAAAGGGTGAGGCACTGTGCACAGTAGAAAAAATCAAACATTAACATGAACGGCCAACCAGATAGTATCAACATCGGGATCAGTCCAGGCGACCCGGTGCCTGTACCCAAAAGGCAACATAAGATAATCACCGGCATGAAGAGTAACAGGGGACTCCCCTGCAAACTCCAGCACTGCCGAACCACTTAACAGTACCACCCACTCATCCCAGGCCTGGTCATACCACTCCCCTGGTGGCGTCGTATGTCCCCGGGAAACAATCCGCTCTATTTTAACGCCACGGGATTCCTGCAGAGTCTCAAACAACTCTTCAGGCAGTTCTTCAGGTATGTGTTCGAACAGATTGTTTTTCATCGATGACTCCTGAGAGACTGTCAAATCAGTCAGGAACGATTTGTCTTTCGCTTTTCTTTGGCAAACTGTGACGATTTTTCCACTCTGCGCTTGCGATGCGCCTGCCTCTGGTCAAGCTCCCCGTTCTCAGCATAGGGGTTATCACCCGAGCGAAACTGGATTCGAATGGGCGTCCCCATAATTTTCAGCACTTTACGGAACGTATTCTCAAGGTAACGTCGATAAGCGGCAGGTACCCGGTCAGTCTGGTTACCATGGATGATAATGGTTGGCGGATTCATGGCACCAGCATGGCAGTAACGCAGCTTGATACGGCGATTGTTGACCACAGGCGGTTGATGCTCCTTCACGGCATCCGCCAGAATTCGCGTCAGACGATTGGTGGACAATTTACTGGTCGCCGCCTCATAAGCCTCTTCAATAGAGTCATAAAGGTTACCAACACCGGTTCCGTGTTTTGCCGAAATCCTATGAATCCGAGCATAATTAATAAACCCGAGTCGGCGATTCAACTCTGTCTTTACCTGCGTTTTATCCTCTTCTTCCATGCCATCCCATTTATTCAATGCAATGACCACAGCACGACCTGCGTCCAGAACAAAGCCCAGCAGATGCAGATCCTGCTCCACAATACCTTCGCGGGCATCCAGCACCAGAACCACCACATTGGCATCTTCAATTGCCTGCAGCGTCTTGATGACCGAAAACTTTTCAATGGATTCGGACACCTTGCCCCGCCTGCGAACACCAGCCGTATCAATCAGCGTATAATCCTGACCAAAACGTTCATAAGGAATGTAAACGCTGTCACGGGTCGTTCCTGCCTGGTCATAAACAACAACGCGCTCTTCGCCTAACAAACGGTTAACCAGGGTAGATTTACCCACATTGGGACGACCAACGATGCCAATCTTGATGCCTCTTGGCCTGGTTGACAGTTCATCAGATGCTTCAGCCTCACCATCAGCACACGCCGATAGCACATCATTGATCATGCTGCTGACGCCACGTCCATGCACGGCGGCAATATGAAAGGCATCACCCATGCCCAGGGAAGCAAAATCCGCCTCGGCCTGCTCCGCATCCACCCTGTCCACCTTATTAAGCACCAGGTGATACTTCTTTCCCTGCTTGCGCAGGTGCAAGGCAATCATTTCATCAGCAGCGGTCAACCCGGCCCTGGCATCCACCAGAAACAGGACAACATCGGCCTCATTGATGGCCGCCAGCGACTGTTCTGCCATGGCCGAGTCAATCCCCGCCTCATCACCGGAGATGCCGCCGGTATCCACGACAATATAGGGATGGGAACCAATCTTGCCCTCACCGTATTTCCGATCGCGGGTCAACCCGGCCACATTGGCCACCAAAGCATCCCGGGAACGGGTCAGACGGTTAAAAAGGGTGGACTTGCCAACATTGGGTCGACCCACCAGGGCAATTACAGGAACCATAAGATTTACCAAAATTGAAAACGGGCTGAACCCTTGCAAAGATTCAGCCCGACAGCATTCTTAAAAGTCAGCAAATTGCTTCCGTTTACCCGGAAGCTTTTTCCTTCAAGGCAATCAGCTCACCATCAGCCGACAACACCAGGATCAATTCACCATCCACCAGGGGCTGGGCTTTAATTGCCGAAGCGTCAGCCTTGAAACGGCCAGCCTGACTGCCATCAACCTGTGACAACAGGTGAACATAACCCTCACCATCACCGACCACAACGTAACTGCTGAACGCCGCTGGCGCTGATAATTGGCGAAACTCAAAATCTTCCTGTCGCCAGTTAGCAGCACCGGTTCTCTGGTCAATGGAACTGACATAACTCTCTTCGCTGGTCAGATAGATAGAACCAAAACCTTCGGTCATGGATTCATAACTGGACAACTCTTTCGCCCAGCGAACCCGGCCACTATAAAGATCCAACGCGGCAACATTGCCCTGGAAGCTGACAAAGAAAATACTGTCTCCGCCAATCAGGGGCGCCCCCTTGATATCAACCATCCGTTCCAGCTCAGTACTACCTTTGGGCGCAGCAACCCGGGAACTCCACAGTGGCGCACCGCTGCTCAGGCGGAAGGCTTTTGCTTCGCCACCGGCAAACCCGGCAAACACCGCTTCACTGAATATCAGTGGTGCAGAGGAGCCCCTTAAGGTCAGTGCCGGTTGCAGCGCGTCCTGGCGCCAGAGATACTGGCCGCTCTGAGCATCAAGCACGGTCAGTCGGTCATCAATACTCTGCACAGCGACATAGAAACCATCCGTTACCGGCGCACTGAGAATCTCGCTACTGACCCGCTCTCGCCAGAGTTCATCGCCATTATCCTGATTCAGGGCAATCACTTCTCCTTCCAGCGTCCCCAGCAACACCATACCCGCTGCGGCACTGACACCACCACCAACGCGGGTATTGAGCTTTATCTTCCAGACTTCCTTTCCGGTATCACGATCCAGGGCAAAAACAGTACCTTCTGCACCAGAAACAAAAACTTTATCACCATCCATGGCGGGCTTCAGGCTTTCGAATCGCTTGCCAACCCCTTTGCCAACACCTCTGGACCAGACTGCAACCAGCCGGACCTTTTCCTCAGCAATGGTCTGGAGAGGTTTGGGAGTCCTCACCTCCTCTTCATCCGATGAAAAGAGACTGCATGCAGAAAGCCCCAGCATCAGCAGAAGAATCAAAGAACCCCTGCACAACCTTTCCATTTTCTTATCCCTCCTGCGGTGCCATTGCAGCCAGATCGTCCAGCTTGAGTTGCAGTAACGGACGGTTCAGACCGTTATCCTGTGCGGCATTTACCGCTTTTTGATAGGCCGCCTCTGCCTGCTTACGGTCACCAAGCGCAAGGTAAACATCGCCTTTTACGGACTCAACGGTCGCCTCATAGGACTTGCCCGCGTTCAGTCTGCTCAGAATATCAAGCGCCTGTTGACCATTCACAGAAGACTCACTGATCAGCACCCTTGCCAGACGGACACTGGCCATGATCTGAACTTCAGAAGCAGGTTGCTGAGCCAGAACCCACTCCAGGGAAGCCCGGGCAGCACTTAACTGACCCTCTTGTACCTGCTGCTGAGCCAGAAAAAGCGTGGCAAACGCAGCATACTGACTACTGCCATGATCATTTTGCAATACCGAGACAACGTGACTTACCGTTGCTTTTTGCTCCTCAGTCAGAGGTGGTGAAAACTGGACCGGCTTGTCTGGCGACGCGGCGTTGGAAACAGTATCCAGCAAATTCTGATAAAGCGCTGAAGCTTCAGCGATTTTCTGCTGCTGCGTCTTCTGCCAATATTGATAACCGGAAACCACTGCCAAGGTAATGGCAACACCCAGCACAACCGGCTGACCATAGTCTTTCCATAGATTCTTAAGCAGTTGAACCTGCTCATCATCAGATTGGTAACTCACCCTTGACTCCTGGCTTCGTTCCTGAAGCCGTTAACTGGACAAACGTATCAACGAACAGCTTACTGAACATCGCTATTCAACAGCACTTTTTGCAAATGTCCGGTCACATCGCCAATTGGCAGCTGCTGTTGGTCTTCATCAGTTCTCAGGGATTTCACAGTCATCATCCCTGCAGACAACTCATCCTCACCAAGAATGAGAGCATAGGCAGCACCGCTGCGATCTGCACGTTTCATTTGTGCTTTAAAGCTGCCACCACCGCAATTCATCAGAACCTTCACTTCTGGCAACTCATCACGCAATCTTTCTACTAAAGGAAGTACTCTGTGACCAACACCCTCACCAACAGCAACAACCGCGACATCCACCCGGTTAGAAACGGATTCCGGCAGTAATTGAAGCGTTTCCAGCATCAATACCAGACGCTCAAGACCCATGGCAAAACCTACGGCAGGTGTCGGCTTGCCACCCAACATCTCAACCAGGGTATCATAGCGACCACCGGCACATACCGTACCCTGGGCCCCCAGGCTTTCTGTCACCCATTCAAATACGGTTCTGCCATAATAATCAAGGCCGCGCACCAGTCTGGGATTAACGCGATAGACAATCCCCGCCTCATCCAGCATCTGCTGCAACTGCGCAAAGTGTTCCTGTGACTCTTCATCCAGGTAGTCAAACAGCTCCGGGGCAGCGGCAACAATTTTCTGCGTGTTCAGATCCTTACTATCCAGAATTCTCAGTGGGTTGATGGTCAGGCGGCGGCGACTGTCATCATCCAACTCTGACTGATAATCCTTGAGATAAGCCACCAGGGCTTCACGATAACGGATACGGGCCGCCAAAGTACCGAGCGTATTCAGTTCCAGCATGACGTGCCTTGACAGACCAAGCTTGTGCCAGAATCGCGCCGTCATCATGATCATTTCCGCATCAATATCCGGACCTGTCATGCCATAGGCTTCAACACTGATCTGGTGAAATTGGCGATAACGGCCTTTTTGCGGACGCTCATAACGGAACATCGGGCCAGAAGTCCACAACCGCTGAATCTGGTTGTAAAACAGGCCTTGCTGAATGCCTGCGCGAACAACCCCTGCAGTAGCCTCAGGGCGAAGGGAAAGCTTGTCACCATTGCGATCTGCAAAGGTGTACATCTCTTTCTCGACAATATCCGTACCAGAGCCGATACCCCGGCTGAACAGAGCAGAGCTTTCCACAATCGGAACCCGGATTTCCTGATAGCCATAACTGCTCAGGACAGCGCGTACCTGCTGCTCGAGGTACTGCCAGACAGGGGTCTGTTCGGGAAGAATATCATTCATCCCACGGATGGCTTGAAGCTGCTTGCCCAAGTTCAAATGTCCTCTACCTAAAAACACCACACAACATCAACTGGTTTGTCAGGAACAGGAGATTTGGCGGTTCAAAATCGAAAATAGGCAACTGTAACCGTTAACGCCTCTGTGCGACAATCCCGCAGCCCTCCCATCAGAAAGTGCCCATCAGAGGATCAAGCACCAAAAGGCAAGAGTTTTAAGGGATGTTTTTTATCCCTGACCGTTGCCTGTCAACAAAACAGTGGCCACTCGAGTACTGGAGCTGGGTTTGGCTATAGGCATCCCGTCTAGCAGAATGCTGTCTATTCCGGTGGTATTGCCAAACCGTAGGTTCACTGGCGGAAAAACATCAAGATTAATGGAAGATCCAGCTTTCTGCACGGTTGAAATCAGCACTTCATCGGTAGCATCCTTTATTTCAACCCAGCAATCTTGTGAGAAATTAATCACAAGAGGCTTGATCAGGTTAGCAACCGGTGAATTTGGCTCATCTGTCTTACCAACAAACTCAGAGCTGTCCGGAGCAATTGCAAGAGACTCTGGCCTGGCCTCTTCCAGAGCAAATTTATCTTTTTTTTGGCTTGGCTCTTCTTTTGCGATGCTTGCTACAATATTGGCGTCATCAGCTGCAATATCAACATCCTTCACGCGCTCACTAATCTCAGCGGCAGAAGGCACAGGAACAACGACATCAGAAGTTAAAGGCACTGGTTCAGATAAGTCTTCACCAATGGCCACTTCAGCCAAAGGTTCAATACCCAACCAGTTATTCCATAGGTAATAACCAAACCCACCAAGTGACACAAGCAACAATAGGGCAAGAGCATTGACTGGAGAGGGCACACTGTGAGCCCGTAGCGGCTTCAACCTCTTTGAACCCTGCAAACGGGGGGATTCCAGGCCATCGATACCAATAAAATGGTCAAAGTCCTTAACCAGATCTTCACCATTAAGCCCCACCAGTTTCGCATAATTGCGAATAT
Source organism: Endozoicomonas sp. ONNA2 (assembly GCF_024606365.1). Lineage (GTDB taxonomy): Bacteria > Pseudomonadota > Gammaproteobacteria > Pseudomonadales > Endozoicomonadaceae > Endozoicomonas. The sequence goes on along the minus strand of NZ_JAHHPO010000066.1, from coordinate 12,198 downwards.
AGCCACGGACAAATGCCGCCTGGGGCAGCATATCAAACGTACTATCCTCAATGGCCTTTACATAACTTTCGGTAATCTTAAGGTTTTCAGCCACTTCAAGGACCGATAGCCCCTGACTGATCCGTGCCTGGGCAAGCACAGCACCGGGAGCAAACGTCTGAATAGCTTCTTCTTGCCGGGCATCCTGTTCACTCATGACCCAATCGACTCCGATATAGCTTCAGCTCCTTGGAGCCGGGATAAAGTCTTTCCAGTCTCGACGCATAACTGGCGGCTTTCCCTTGAGCCTGGTTTGCCGTTGCCAGTTCAATTCCCAATAATAAGCTACGGGCATTGTGCTCACCGGCCACATCAAAAGCCAGGTAGTGCTGCCATCCCGCATAAAGGTTGCCTTGATCTTTGTAGATAGTTGCCAACTCAAGATTGGCTCTTGGCAAGTTACTGTTAAGACGAAGAGCCCGAGTGAAATGATCAACAGCCACAGAAGACTGACCCATCCGCAAGGCAACAATCCCCAGGTTTTCAAAAGTACGGCTTCGACGAGAATAAGCAACATCCTGCGAAGCCAGCTCAAACTGTCGGTAAGCGTCCTTAAGCCGGTTTCTGGTGAACAGGAAAGCACCAAAGTTATTGCGTATTTCTGAGGCTTCAGGGTCAATGGCCAATGCCTTGCTGAATGCCTGCTCGGCAAGCTGATCTTCCCCCTGACGCTGATAAGCCATACCCAACATACCATGAACGCCGGCTGAATATGGCTCGATCTCAAGGGCCCTTTCCAGAGGCCTAATCGCTTTTTCCGAAAAACCTTCCTGAAGATAACCTTTGGCAAGATTCATATAATCCACCACCGCCCTGTTCTCATTAACAGGCCGACTGTCAGTGGTAACACAGCCTGTCAGTGCCAAAGATACAGAAAACAGGAGTACAATGGGCCTCAAGTTGATTCCCATGCTGATCCCCACATTAGCAATTTATAAATATCCGGGACGCCGTCGAGAATATCAACCTCCGGGATGACAGATGCACCCCGAACAGATTATAGCTGTCTGGCTGCTATGTAGCGCTCACTGCGCCGGGTCTTATCCATTACCTTGCCCACCAATTGACCGCAGGCAGCGTCTATATCATCACCTCTTGTCTTTCTTACGGTGACATTAAAACCAGCCAACTGCAAACTTTCCTGAAACCGTCTCACAGCATTATTACTGGGTCTTTTATATCCTGAATGAGGAAATGGATTAAAAGGAATCAGGTTTATCTTGCAGGGCAGATCTTTCAGCAAAGTAACCAGTTGCTGTGCCTGTTCAGGTTGATCATTGACACCGGCAAGCAACGTATACTCGATCGTAACCACCCGTTTACTGTCCGTCAAACGGTTCATGTAATGATGTATGGCATCCAGCAGCTGATCCAGAGGATACTTCCGGTTGATCGGCACCAATTGATTTCTCAATTCATTATTTGGCGCGTGCAGTGACACTGCCAGGGAGACATCAGAAACCTCACTTAACTTTCTCAGTGCGGGTACCACACCGGATGTGCTTAACGTCACCCGCCGTTTTGATAGGCCATAGCCAAGATCATCCATCATCAGATCCATGGCATCAACAACATTATCGAAGTTCATCAACGGTTCACCCATACCCATCATAACGACATTGGTAATGGACCGATTCATCTTTGCCGGCACATTGCCAAAATGACGGGCTGCAACCCACACCTGCCCAATGATTTCCGCCACCGTCAGGTCAGAGTTAAAGCCTTGCTTGCCGGTAGAACAGAAACTGCAATCCAGGGAACAGCCTGCCTGGGAGGAGACGCACAGTGTTCCTCGGCCATTTTCAGGGATAAACACCGATTCAACACAGCTGCCACTGGCAACCCGCACAACCCACTTACAGGTTCCATCCTCAGAAAAAAGGCTGCTGACCACCTCAGGAGCGCGAATTTCAGCTTGAACTTTAAGCCGCTCACGAAGGGATTTACTGAAGTTGGTCATATCATCGAAACTATCGACCCGATGGTGATGAATCCACTTCAAAAGCTGCTCAGCACGAAATTTTTTCTCGCCAAGAGTGAGAAAGAATGCTTCCATTTTTTTCCGTGAAAGCCCAAGCAAATTGACTTTAGCTGCTTGGCTGGACAGCTCTCCAACCAGTTCACTGGCCTGATCGATGGATGGCTCGATCATTTCTGACATCTTATGACACCTCATAGCCATCGGAAGACGTGCCTCCTGATGGCTGATATTCTCATGCTCACACGGTCAGACCACAGCAAACTGTTAACTTGTGAGCAAGCTTAACGCGTTCTGGGGCAAATCTCTGAATCCTCAAAAAAGTAGGCAATTTCACGTTCAGCAGATGCTACAGAGTCAGATCCATGAACCGCATTTTCATCGATAGTTTCTGCAAAATCAGCCCGAATAGTACCCTTTGCAGCTTCTTTCGGGTTAGTAGCACCCATCAGCTCACGATTCAGGGCTACGGCATTATCGCCTTCAAGGACTGATACCACCACCGGCCCTGAGGTCATAAAGCCAACCAGGTCCTGATAAAATGGACGTTCCTTATGCTCAGCGTAGAAACCCCCAGCCTGTTCATCAGAAAGATGGATCATCCTTGTTGCTACTACATTTAGTCCAGCATGCTCAAAACGAGCAAGGATTTTACCAAGGACATTTTTGGCTACTGCATCAGGTTTTATAATGGATAACGTGCGCTCAACCGCCATTACGATCTCCAGATTGTCATTTTCGTGCCCTTTCGGGATTGTTATTAATTATTAAAAACGTACGACTCTTACCTTTCCATGTCTTGGATCAGGCAGTCCATAGCAGGAGTTCTGGCAACATTGTATACAATAGAGTCGATAGTGTCAGTTCTTTAGCCGAGAAAATAGCCTTTAAACCCTCAACAGATTTTATCAGAGCCAACACCCTCTCAAAAAAAAACGGTGCCTCAGTCTTCAGACTCTTCAATCCATGCCAACTGTATGGCTTCAAGTACCTTTTCACCACAGCGCTCAGGATCGTCTTCAAAACTGTCCAGGGACAGGATCCAGCTTCTCAGGTCAACAAAATTGACATACCTGGGATCAACATCCGGATACGCCTCGTAAAGCTCAATGGCAATATCATAAACATCTGCCCACTTTAAACTCATTGCCCCACTCCATGATCATTTAACCGTTCTGTTCCAGGACAAACCCCAGCCAGCATCCCAAACAGACCCGGCAAAAATCAACGACGTTCAGAAACCTGGTTGATAGTGTACCTGGGAATCTCAACCACCAGATCCTCATCACCCACTACCGCCTGACAACTCAGCCGGGATTCGGGCTCAAGCCCCCAAGCCTTGTCAAGCATATCCTCTTCCAGTTCATCCGGCTCTTTCATGCTGTCAAAGCCTTCTCTGACAATGACATGACAGGTGGTGCAGGCACAGGACTTTTCACAGGCATGCTCAATTTCAATACCATTTTGCAACGCTGCATCACACACACTCACTCCGGGCTCTGCCTCGATAACGGCACCTCCCGGACACAACTCATCGTGTGGTAGAAAAACAATACGCGTCATTATCAGAACTCCTTCAAATCATCTAACTTCTGTCCGGAAAGAGCCTGGCGAATACCCTGGTTCATGCGACGGGCGGCAAATTCTTCACTGGACTGGGCAATACGTTCAATTTCACGGGCAATGGCCTTGGCATCACCGGTTGCACGGGACTGTTTCAGCGACTCAACATCGGCCAATAATGCATGATATTCATCTTTACCAAGCAATGTTTGACCATCCTTATCCAGTGCAGCTGCCAGCGCCCCAACAACTCGATCAGCCTCTACCTGTTGCTCGAGCAACGTCCTGGCATCACGATCATCGCCGGCATGGGCAAAGGAATCTTTCAGCATTCGGGAGATATCAGAGTCATTCAGGCCATAAGAAGGCTTCACCTGAATACTGCTCCTGACCCCGGTGGACAACTCCTGCGCTGCAACACTGAGCAAGCCATCCGCATCCACCTGAAAAGTCACACGGATTTTAGCACCTCCCGCGGACATAGCAGGAATTCCACGCAACTCAAACCGGGCAAGGGAGCGGTTATCGCGAATCAATTCACGCTCGCCCTGAAAGACGTGAATGACCATGGCTGTCTGGCCATCCTTGCAGGTGGTAAATTCCTGGGCACGACTGACCGGGATAGTGGTATTGCGATGGATCACCTTTTCCATCAGCCCGCCCATGGTTTCCAGCCCCAGAGAGAGCGGAATAACATCCAGTAGCAGCATATCATCTGCCGATTTATTGCCAGCCAGAACATTAGCCTGCAGGGCTGCACCAACAGCCACAACCCGATCAGGGTCAATGGAAGTCAACGGTTGCCTGCCGGAAAACGCCTCAACCCTTTCACGAACCCTTGGCATGCGGGTTGAGCCACCCACCATAACCACTTCATCAATCTCACTGGCTTTAAGTCCTGCATCCCGAAGTGATCGCTTGAATGCTCGAATGGTACGATCAATCAAAGGGTCTGCCAGCCCGTTAAACTGCCCACGGGACAGTGTACCCCGCCACTGACCAAAGTTGACGTCAACTTCAGATCCAACGGTCAATGCTTCCTTGGCCCGACAAGCCTCAACCATCGCTTCCCGAAGCTGCAATGGGTTAATTGAGGATTCATCAACCTCCGCCTCACGGAGCATCCAACGTGCCACTATCCGGTCAAAATCATCACCACCCAGGGCAGTATCTCCACCGGTGGCCATCACTTCAAATACACCTTTTTCCAGACGCAAAATTGAAATATCAAAAGTGCCACCACCAAGATCGTACACAGCGATAGTGCCTTCGCCCTCTTGATCGAGGCCATAGGCAACGGCCGCGGCAGTGGGCTCATTCAGCAGACGATAAACTTTCAGCCCTGCAAGCCTGGCAGCATCTTTGGTAGCCTGTCGCTGGGCATCATCAAAATACGCCGGTACCGTAATCACGGCACCGTCGAGATCGCCACCTAATGTCTCTTCTGCGCGGCTCACCAGGGAACGGAGAATCTCGGCAGACACTTCCACCGGGCTGACTGCACCTCGTCGGGTTTTGATGAACGGCATGCCCTCATTGGTTCCCCAAGCATTGGCAACAAACTGGTAGGGCAACACACCGCCAAGGGCATCAACATCCTCAAGCCCGCGCCCCATCATCCGCTTGACAGAGATAATGGTATTGCCCGGATCGATCAGCGCCCTGGTTTTTGCATTGCTGCCGACATCAATCCCCTGCGCACCGTAGTGAACCACAGAAGGCAAGGTATGGTTGCCATCGATATCAGGAAACGTCTCAGCAGCACCTGATCGAACAGCAGCAACCAGGGAGTTGGTGGTCCCCAGGTCAATGCCGACAGCACGCTTGTATTGATGAGGTTCCGGAGCCTGTCCCGGCTCGGAGATCTGCAGTAACGCCATATCTGCCTCTTCTCTTCCTGATTAGTCGTCCAAAAAATCGGATTCCAGCTGATCCAATTCAGTCGCCAGCTTTACCATGAACTGCATCTTTCTGACAACCGTTTCTGCCTGCTCCAGATCCTGCTCAGTCCCGGCTAACCAGAAACCCTCAAACTGTTGTAGATATTGATAAATATCAGCATCCGCCTGACCAGCCAGTCGCTCAATTGCCTGCTCAGGGTTTGCTGTGGACCTGATAGCCGAAACCGATTCACGCAACGCCATCTGCTCCATCAAAAATTCGGGATCCATGATGGTGTTGCGTTCCATATCAACATCGCGACCTGCCAGCTTCAGTAAATACATCGCTCTGGGCAACGGCTGTTTCAGCGTATTAAAGGCCTCATTAACATGAGCAGCATATTGGACAGAAAGGCGCTGCTGACGCGCATCATCCCCGGCAAACCTGTCAGGGTGCACTGCCCGTTGCAATGCACGGTACTGGCTGGACAGATACTGCTGGTCAACCTGACAGGAAACAGGCAACTCAAACAGCTCAAAATAGTTTTTGGTTAAATCAACCACAGCGAAATCAAGTCCCTGGTCAGAAATGAAATTTCCGGAGCATTCAATTATTAAAGAATGATCCTTAAACAAACAAGGCCCGACCAGTGTGAACCAGACGGGCCAGAAGGCAGGCCAAAAGTACCGACCAACTTCTTTGACAGCATTAACGAAGCAAAAGCCCAAAAATTACCATCAGCCAGCATCAACAACATTAAAGCTTTCACCACAACCACACTCAGTGGCTGCATTCGGATTGTTAAACTGCAAACCTTCGTTGAGCCCCTCCTTTACCAGGTCGAGTTCTGTGCCATCCAGATATACCAGACTTTTAGGGTCAACAAACACTTTGACTCCGTGATCTTCAAAAACATCATCACATTCATCAACGACATCGACAAACTCAAGGACATAGGCCATACCAGAGCATCCCGAAGTACGTACCCCCAGCCTTATGCCGAGCCCCTTGCCTCTTCGGGAAAGCTGCCCCTTGATATGACGGGCAGCCGCTTTGGTTACGGTAATTGCCATTTAATACTCCATCCACCCTCGGAAAACCAAACGATTCCGCCGACTATATTCTTGCACTAACTGAAGACCGTACTTCTGCACCTGAATAAACGGAACTGCGTCAGGCAGCTGGAGCTGCATCATGCTTTTGCTTGGCCCGATAATCATCAATTGCCGCCTTGATGGCATCTTCAGCCAGAACCGAGCAATGAATTTTCACCGGCGGCAGTGCAAGCTCTTCAGCAATATCTGTGTTCTTGATAGTTGCCGCCTCGTCCAGCGTCTTGCCCTTCATCCACTCGGTTGCCAGCGAACTGGAAGCAATAGCAGAGCCACACCCGTAGGTTTTGAAGCGAGCGTCTTCAATAACGCCTTCATCGTTAACCTGAATCTGCAGGCGCATGACGTCTCCACAGGCTGGAGCACCCACCATGCCAGTGCCCACCCGTTGAGAATCCTGATCAAGCTTACCTACGTTGCGCGGATGCTCGTAGTGATCGATAACCTTTTCACTGTATGCCATTTTGCTCTCCTCTGAAGTTTTTTTGTCGCAAAACTTCATATAAATCAGTGCGCAACCCATTCAACCTGGCTGAGGTCAACGCCATCTTTGTACATATCCCATAGCGGCGACAACTCTCTCAGTTTTGCAACCGCCTCTCTGATCTCTGCTACGGCATGATCCACTTCTGCCCCGGTGGTAAAGCGCCCCAGACTGATCCTCAGGGAACTGTGGGCAAGCTCATCACTCAAGCCCAGAGCTCTGAGTACATAAGAAGGCTCAAGACTGGCAGAAGTGCAGGCAGAGCCAGAGGAGATAGCAAGGTCCTTCAGGGACATCATCAAAGATTCTCCTTCAACAAAGGCAAAGCTGATATTTAAAATGCCAGGAACCCGCTGTTCAAGCGAGCCATTAACATGAACTTCTTCCAGATCGGACAACTGGGCAAGCACCCGATCCTTCAGCGCAATCAGACGTGTTCTTTCGGAGTCCATCTCTGCAGCAGCAATTCGGCACGCCTCCCCCATACCAACGATCTGGTGAGTTGCCAGAGTTCCGGAACGCATACCCCGCTCATGACCACCACCGTGCATCTGGGCTTCCAGGCGAATACGGGGCTTACGGCGCACATAAAGCACACCAATACCTTTTGGGCCATAAAGTTTATGGGCAGAAATAGACAGCAGATCAACCTTCATGGTTGCCATATTGAGGGGAATTTTGCCAACGCTTTGCGCAGCATCCACGTGAAAGACAATCTTGCGTGAACGGGCAAGATCACCAATGGCTTCAATATCGTTGATCACACCAATCTCATTATTGACATGCATCAAACTGACCAGAATGGTGTCATCACGCAGGGCATTTTCCACCATTTCAGGGGTGATCAGACCATCGCTGTCCGGGTCCAGATATGTGACTTCAAACCCGGCCCGCTCCAGCTGACGACAGGGGTCCAGCACCGCCTTATGCTCAATTCGGGAGGTAACGATATGCTTGCCCTTTTTACTGTAAAAATGGGCAACACCCTTAATGGCCAGGTTGTCAGACTCAGTGGCACCGGATGTCCAGACAATCTCTCTTGGATCAGCATGAATCAGATTGGCAACCTGACGACGGGCATCTTCAACAGCCTCTTCAGCACGCCAGCCGAAAACATGGGAGCGGGAAGCCGGATTACCGAAATTACCTTCAAGAGAGAGGCACTGAATCATCTTCTCAGCCACTCGCGGGTCTACCGGTGTTGTTGCGGAATAATCGAGATAAATAGGTAATTTCATTTGGTACATCTCCACACGATCAGTACGCTCAAGGCCCTTGAATTACAAAGGGTTAAAATCATCATGCTGCTACACTTCAAGCTTTCTTGAAGGCACTTTAAAAAAATGCCTTACAAAAAATGCCTTACAAAATGGTGTCAGCGGCAATTTTGTTGTCTTGCTGCTGATCCTGACGAATAGCAACAGTTTGCACTTCCCTGCGTGCAACAAGATCAGCGAGACTTATCCCTCCAAGAAACGAATGAATCTGCTCACTGAGGTCCTGCCACAAGTGATGAGTCAGACAGGTGACACCTTTCTGGCAACCTCCTGCTCCCTTGCACCTGGTTGCGTCTACGGATTCATTAACAGCATCGATCACTTGGGCAATGTAAATAGCGTCAGTGCCACGACTGAGCTGGTACCCTCCCCCTGGCCCGCGCACACTGCAGACCAGCTCACCACGGCGAAGCTTGGAAAACAGCTGCTCCAGATAAGAGAGGGATATCTCCTGACGATCCGATATATCTGCAAGAGAGACCGGACCCTGATCAGCATGAAGTGCCAGATCGAGCATGGCGGTCACCGCATAACGTCCTTTGGTTGTCAATCTCATACAGCATCTCTCTTGCTATTCAGGCAGGGTTATCACTATTATCAGTTCCTGATCACTCTAAGCCCATGATTCTTATCCATGATTCTCCCGACGAAAAAAAATCTACAGACTTGAGGTATCTGCGTGCAATTATGTAATACCTGAGTAATTTAGTCAACTATTGGAGTTAAAACAGCGACAAGTTTGTCAAATAAAGCGGGGATAAAAAAAGGTCTTAAAAAGCAGATTTATATAATTTTTGGCATTTTATAGAAACAGGCGCTAAGTTTCAAAATTACTTCACCGGTCAAACGGACAGCCAAAACAGACTTTTAATGAAGTCAATATGACTAACAACACTGTTATGATCTCTTTAAAAAAAACGTTGTCCAAAGTAGCAATCACATCTGAAACGTGCTCCCTTGAAAATAGAAATAATGACCAGCTCTAAGGACGATAAAATTCATGAATACTCAAACGTTAGCCCCTCGCCACTTGCATCAAATTAAACTGGGACTTGAACAAAAAGAATACCAACTGGAACAGGAAACTCAGTCCTACCTTAAGTGGGGCAATAAAGTTATATTTTTAAATGAAAAACGTAATATTACTCATTGTCCAAAAACTCCTGACAACGTAAGCAAGGCTGAAAGGTTATACAACTCGCTATCTCAAGACCTTAAAGAACTGGCCAAAAGGAAAATCAGCCAAACTACTCAACCAACACAGAATTTGGCCACCTCTGCACACCAACAATTTGATAACCGTTTACCCCGCAAAAGCAAACTTGCCGAACAACCACGCCCCACTGTAACAAAAATCTCACTGTCAGACGCTCACTTTAGAAAACTTCAACCTCTTTTCCAAAACGGCGAAGCCTTTTTCAACGATGATCAGCGAGCAATAACATCATTAGATGGGAAAACAACCTACAGCCTATCAGAAGATGGCTGCTTCAAAGCCAGATCTGTACCCATGGAACTACCAGACTATGAAAAACTGAAGAGCGAATATGAACAGTGGGAAACCTCTTGCTCTACTATAACTGTCAACCCAATAAAAACTCCTTTGGCAACCGGGTTGCGGCATTCAGCCAAGGCACTGCAACCAGAAAAAATTCTCTCACTATCAGTTCTAACCTCTCCTTATGGGATGGAAAGCGAAACGGTCAGCAGCAAGGAACAACAGATGCCAGTAGTAATCTCTAATTACTTTTCTGGATACGACACAACTTTTGCTGACTTTAAAAAGGAACACAAAGCTCTCTGTGACCACATGAGAAGACGAGAGGTTCTTGGTAAATTAGACTTCCCTGAACCCACAAAAGACTTTTTTAAACGCTCAACTGTATACGAACGTGAGCTTTACCAAATGTTTATGGTAAAAGAAACCAAAAAAACTCTGTCAAAATTAATAAAAAGATTTGAATCAAGCAGCTCGCAAACACCAATAAAGACACTAGTAGCCAAAGAAATTGCCAAACTCTGCATTGAAAGGAGTATTGAAACTTCTAAACATTTATATTCTTGCAAAGAGTTCTATGATCAGGCATATGTAGCAGCTGAAAAAAGGCTGGAAAATTCTATAGACGCCACTCTACAGTCCGATAAGCCCCCTGAAACAACGCCAGAAACCGGGGTTTTGCCAGTCAACAGTGAGCAGTTGCAGGCATGTGGACCCGTTGAAACTGAAATCGCCAGCTCGTCCACTGCGTTGATACCAGCGAATCCGTCTTCGAAACAATTACTCAGGCAAGCAATAAGCATTCTTATAGCACACCAGAAGCTCGCATCAGACGTCAGCCACTATCTGCATGATAATTATCACACCTCCGATTTTCCGATTAAAATGGATAGAATAACAGCAGAGACTAACTGGCGTGCTTCTCAAGAAGGAGGGCCTCAAGTTAAACACTTCATTCTTGATGCATTTAGAGAAATTCTAGAGAGTCAACAAATAATCGACACCACCACTGGAGACTTGATAATTCCCGCTGCTGTAGCTGCTGACCCTGAAGATATGAAATGCTTCCAAACGTTTGCTGCCATTATGTTAAGTCAATACAAAAGTCTCGATACTTCCAAAGCCAGTCGTGATCCTGCGGATGTCAAAGATATAACTTTTCTATTAGACCTATGCCAAATATCACTACAAACTATAGAACTAATCGAAAAATGCTCTAAAAAGCGATTAGCAACACAAAATATAGAGCACACCTTGCAACGCTAGAATCCTATGCCTAAGAGGGCACGCCCTCCTTCAACTCGCTTTATAGGTACCATTATCATGATGCATTAATGGTACCTTCCTCTTACTAACCAAACGACCCGGTAACACAAAAAAAGCGCCAAAACCCACGAGGCTGACCTGAGAGGCTGTCCGAGAATAGACGACTAATCAATAAGAACCCCTCGATTATCATTCTTGACAGGCGCAAAATCCTCCTTCTTCAATTCAGGCAATGGCCGCACCTGACACTCAAGACCATTATCTTTTAGCACCTGGCACAGCGTATCAAAGCGGGAGTCTACTTCATGGAGATGGTCCAGCATGGCAGAAATGGCATGGGCGGTGGGATCAGGCATTTCAGAAGTGACAGCATAGGCATCAAAACCCATTTTTTCTGCCATTTTTTTTGCATTGGCATGACGGCGTTCGCCGGTGCTATCGGCAACCTCTGGCCTTTTCACAATCCTGCCGGGAATACCAACAACCGTTGCCCCCGGCGGTACCTCACGAACAACCACCGCGTTTGACCCAACCCTGGCTCCCTCTCCTACCACCAATGGCCCCAGCACTTTTGCCCCGGCACCCACAACCACGCCATCAGCCAACGTCGGGTGCCGCTTACCCTGGTTGGCCGGATGCTCCTTACCCTTATTGGGAGAAGTACCACCCAGCGTCACACCGTGATAGAGCGTAACATCGTCCTGTATGACCGCCGTTTCACCGATAACAACCCCCATACCGTGATCGATAAAAAAGCGTCGCCCAATGGTAGCACCCGGATGTATCTCAATACCGGTCAACCAGCGATTAAAAGTTGACAGCATGCGCCCCAACCAGAAAAACCCCGACTTCCAGAGTTTGTGGGACACCCTGTGCAGCAATAGCGCGTGCAGCCCGGGGTAATTGGCACCACCTCGAAGGTGTTCCGTGCCGCCGGATCACGGTCCATGACTGTTTTGATATCTTCTTTTATTCGCTTGAACATGGTCTGCGCCTGTCTGTTATACCTGATGATCAGATCCTGCAATTTTAAAAAGCTTCTGACCTAAGTAGTTGGCCAAATGGAATCGTATATTTCTGGCTAAGTGGACAGTTACTAT